>NZ_JHXW01000009.1 GCF_000622245.1 Fusobacterium perfoetens ATCC 29250
CCAGACTACAAGGCAAGTTCTTTACGTGTTACTCACCCGTCCGCCACCTTACTATCACCGAAGTGAATTCAAGTAGACTTGCATGTGTTAAGCATTCTGTCAGCGTTCATCCTGAGCCAGGATCAAACTCTTCATTAAAACTTTATATTTATTGACTAGGTCAATTATCAACACTTACCGTTATTAAACACCAAAATATGGTTGTTTGCTTGTCATATATCTCTATTCTGTTGTTAATGTCCTTAGTTCCGTATCTCACGGACAAGATTAATTATACCTTAGAAATTAAAATATGTCAACATATTTTTTTATTATTTTTACGAATTTATAGTTTTTCTTTATTTTTCAATACTTTCTATTTTTAATTTTTATTTATAATATAATTTAATCTTAATAAAGACCATATTTTATTTTTAAAATATAGTCTTTAATTTATCTCTATTCTATTATAACTGCTCTTTCTTTTAATATTTCTGGTAACTCAATTCCTAATTCATTCATAGAATTTTTATTAATTAATAAAACTGTATTTTCTAATGTTTCAATTGGTATATCATTAGGTTTTTTCCCATTTAATATTTCTATAGCCATTTTACCTGCTTGATATCCTGAATTTTTATAACTGATAGTTTCTGTTGCTAGTGCCCCTTGTTTCACTTGATCTTCTATACAACCTATAACTGGAATCATATTTTCTTTTGCTTTTGATAATACAAGAGGTGTAGCAGCTACTATTAAATTATCTGTTGGAGTATAAAGAACATCAACTTCTTTTAAAATTATATCTAGTGCTTGACCTATTTCATTTATATTTGTTATCCCTTTTTCTACAATTTCATACCCATATTTATTAGCTTCTTGTTTTAATATATCTACTAATACCAAAGAATTTTCTTCACTAGTATTATATACAACACCTATTTTTTTAGCATTTGGTAATAAAGCATTTATAAGTTCTATCTGCTTTCCTACTGGAGCCATATCACTAACTCCTGTTACATTATTTCCTGTAAGTCCTGCAGATATTGGATCTGTTACAGCAGCCACAATTATAGGTATTTCTTTTGTTGCATTATATACAGCTTGAGAAGATGGTGTTGATATTGCTAAAATTAAATCTTTCTTATCTTGAACATATGAATTTGCTATAGTTTGCGCAGTTCCAAAATCTCCTTGGGCATTTTGATAATCTATTTCAACTTTACTTTCATCATATCCTTTTTCTTTCAAGCATTCTTTAAAACCTATTACAACTTCATCTAAAGCTGCATGTTCTATTATTTGAGTTATTCCTATTTTTATCTTTTCTTCTTTTTTTTCTTCACATCCAACTAATATTCCTAATATTGATAAAACTAATAATATTTTTTTCATTTTTATTTCCTCCTAAAATTAAAAATCTATTTTATAAAATAATAATAACATATTTTAATTTTAGTTTATAGATAACAGTTTTTTTATTTTTTTGTTCTTTTTTATTGTTAAATTTATCTGTTATTCACTTATTTTTACAATAATTAAAATAATTAAAGCAATTAAAATTGTTCGATATTTATTTGCTTTTATATTTTTTTAAATTTTTATAAAAAATAACTCGATGAAAAACATACTTTTTTAGTGTATAATAACTCATAAATAATAATTTTATTTTTCATATTACTCCTAAATACTTTAAAATAATTAGAAGATATAGTATTTATTCTAAAAATAATAAAACTAAAAAAATTAAAATTCTCAGATTTAATTTCTTCAGAAAAAACTTTCTTGTATATAAATGATATATAGAAATTTTAAATAGAATCTACTCTCTTATTCTAAATATGGAACTTCTTTGATTTTAATAGGATTTTATACTCCTAAATATACTTTTTATTATGTTTTTCTTTAATCATTTAGCGCTTAATAACTTTCACAAACATAACCTTAATTTGTATTTTTTATAATTTAAAAATTTTTATATTATACTATATTTTTTTGATAAATTTTTCCTTTAGTTTTGTATTCTTATTAATAAATTTTTGGATTAAAAAATTATAATTTTTTAAATAAAAAAAGATTGATAAAATAATGATATTTTATCAATCCTTTCTATATACTATTTAAATTTTAAAACTAAATAAATTTAACAAATAAAGGTACTAATACTAAAGAAACTATTGTCATTAATTTTATTAAAATATTTAAAGCTGGTCCAGAAGTATCTTTAAATGGATCTCCTACTGTATCTCCAACAACTGCTGCTTTATGTCTATCAGATCCTTTTTTATCTCCTTTATATCCACCTTCAATTTGTTTTTTACCATTATCCCAAGCTCCACCAGCATTTGCCATCATTATAGCCATTAAAATTCCTGTAACTAATGCTCCTGCTAGTAATCCTCCTAGTGCTTCAACAGACCAAAGTCCAACAACAACTGGAGCTACTATAGCTAATATTCCTGGAACTATCATTTGTTTTAATGAAGAATGTGTAGAAATTTCAACACATTTTCTATAATCAGGTTTTGCTTTTTTCTCCATAATTCCTGGGATTTCTCTAAATTGTCTTCTAACTTCTTCAACCATTTCCATTGCAGCTTTTCCTACTGCTGTCATAGTTAATGCAGAGAATAAGAATGTTAACATTCCTCCTATAAATAATCCAACAATTACATCTGGATTAGTTACATCTATTCTTAATTCATCAGCTGTTAAATTATTAACTGCTTCTCTATAAGATGCAAATAATGATAAAGCTGTTAATGCTGCAGAACCTACTGCAAATCCTTTTCCAACTGCTGCTGTAGAGTTTCCTACTGCATCTAATTTATCTGTACATTCTCTTACTTCATGAGGTAATTCAGACATTTCTGCTATTCCTCCAGCATTATCTGCTACTGGTCCATAAGCATCAACTGCTACTACCATTCCTGTAGTTGCTAACATTCCAACTGCTGCTATAGCGATTCCATATAATCCAGCTGTTTTAAATGCTACTAAAATTGCTGCTGATATAACAATAATAGGTGCTACTGTAGATTCCATTCCAACTGCTAATCCTTCTATAATAGCTGTTGCTGCTCCTGTTCCTGCAGCATCAGAAATTCTATTAACAGCTGTTTTCCCTGTATCTGTATATATTCCTGTGAAATAAGCAATTAATATTCCTGCTACTAATCCTGCAACAATAGCCCAAAATACACCCATAGGCATTGATAAAAACTTAACAATTCCAAAAGATGCTATTATAGTTAAAATTCCTGCTATTCTTGTTCCACCTTCTAATTTAGCATGTACTTTACTAGGATCATCTGTTTTTACTGTTACAGTTGCTAATATTGAAGCCACAATTCCAAATCCTGATAATAAAATTGGAGCTACTACATATCCCATGTTATTTAATTGTTGAGCTGTTAAAAATCCTAATGTTACAGCTGCTATTATAGAACCAACATAAGATTCAAATAAATCTGCTCCCATTCCTGCAACGTCTCCAACGTTATCTCCAACGTTATCAGCTATTGTTGCTGGGTTTCTTGGGTCATCTTCAGGAATTCCTGCTTCTACTTTTCCAACTAAGTCAGCTCCAACGTCAGCTGCTTTAGTATAAATTCCTCCTCCAACTCTTGCAAATAATGCTATTGAAGAAGCTCCCATTCCAAATCCTGTTAAGTCAGCAAATGCTGTTGCATCTTGTCCAAATACTAACATTAAGATAGATAACATTAACATTCCTAATCCAACAACTGAAAGTCCCATAACTGCTCCTCCAGAGAATGCAACATCTAATGCTTTAGCTAATCCTCCTTCTTTAGCAGCAATTGAAGTTCTTCCATTTGCTTTAGTAGCTATTCTCATTCCAATGTTTCCTGCTAATGCTGATGTAACTGCTCCTAAAACAAATGCTATTGCTGTGTTTACAGAAATAAAAAATCCTAATATTACAGCTACTCCAACAACAAACCAAACTAAAATTTTGTATTCTGCTACTAAGAAAGCCATTGCTCCTTCTCTTATAGCTTCAGTTATTTCAGCAACTCTTGGAATGTTGATTTCGTAACTTTCAACTTTTTTAGAATAGAAAAATGCTGCTATTAAAGCTAATATTCCAGCACCTATTCCTAGATACAATATTTGTTCCATTTTAACCTCCTAAAAATTTTTCATACCTTATTATTATATTAATTTCTTAAAATATTTTCAAGTTTTTTCTTATTAAATTTTAAAATTTTTTGATTTTGTTATACTATTATCAGTTTTTACGATTAAAAATTCAACATTATTTTCATTAGAAAAGTTTTTTATCTTTTCTTCTGTCATCCCAAAAAAACTTGTTGAATAAATATCAGCTAAAAAGGCGGATGAAGAAATAACTACAACCATTTTCTTGTCGTTTATTGGATATCCAGTATTTTTATTCATTATATGATGATATTTTTTTCCCGAAATTTCAACATATGTTTGATAATCTCCTGATACCCCTATAGATTCATTCTCTATTTCCAATATTCCTAATCTTTTATTTTGGTCTTCAGGATTCTGCAGTCCTATTTTCCATAAACTTCCATCTGCTTTTCTATTTATAGTTGCAATACTAGAAATCGAAGAAATAAAACCATTTGTTATCCCATTTTCTCTTAAAATTTCTTTTGCTCTGTCTAAAGCATATCCTTTTAGAAATGAGCCTGTATCAATTTTTATATCCTTTTCTTTAGTTAAAATTCCATCTTTTATTTTTACTTTAGAAAAATCTATATTTTTTTTAACTTCTTCTATTTCTTTTTGACTTGGAACTGATTTTCTTGCTTCTTCACCAAAGCCCCATAACTTCAATAAAGGTTCTATTGTTATATCATACATACCATCTGTTACTTCATACATCTTTTGTATTTCATTAAATATATATTTTCCTTCTTCATCTAATTCTATTTTTTCAATTTCAGAATTATTAAGTTTATATATTAACGAATTTTTATTCTTACTATTATATTTATTGTCTATCCTTACTATTTCATTAAAAGCTTTTTCCATAATTGAATTAGCTTTTTCTTTATTATCAGAATAAATTATCATTTGAATATAAGTACCAAATAAAAATCTTTCTTGAGTAAATTTTTCTGGTGTTTTTTTACATCCAACTATTGAAACAATAAAAAATATTAAGAATAAATTTTTTAAGAATTTATTAGTCTTCAACTTTTTCATCTTTTTCATATGCATAAGTTATTTTTCCTTCAACTAATTCTTTAAAAACTTTTTTCATTAAAGGATCTTTTTTATTTGTTTTCACTAAAAGAGGTTTTCCTTTTATAATTTCTCTCATTCTTTTTCCTGTTGTTAATGTTAAAATATATTTGTTTGGAATTTTTTCTAATAATAAATCATATGTTATTTCTTGTTTCATTATTTTTCCTCCTCTTTACTTCTTATTATATTAATTAATTCTTCACAAGATTTTTCAACTGTATAATTAATTATTGTTGTATCATACTCTTTTTCATATTCTAATTCTTTTAATGAATTTTTTAATCTTAATTGAATAGTTTCTTCACTGTCAGTTTTTCTACCTCTTAATCTTTGTTCTAGTTCTTCTTTTGTTGGAGTTTTAAAGAATATCATATTTGCATTTGGATATTTTGCTTTTACTTGTAATCCACCTTGTACATCTATTTCTAATATTACATTCTCTCCTTTTGCTAATCTATTTTCTACTTCAGATTTTAAAGTACCATAATAATTTTCATGTACTTTTGCATATTCTAAAAATTCATCATTTTTTAATTTTCTTTCAAACTCTTCTATAGTAAGAAAATAATAATCTCTCCCATCTATTTCTCCAACTCTTGGTTTTCTAGTAGTAGCAGATGTAGCTAAATTTATATTTAATATTTTCCTGACAAGTCTACATATTGTTGATTTTCCAGCTCCACTTGGTCCTGAAACTACAAATAAATTTCCTTTACTCATAATTTTCCTCCGTATTTCTATTCCAATTTGATTATTCTATATTCATTGCTTGTTCTCTAATTTTTTCAATTTCATTTTTACATTCTACAACAATTTTTGAAATTTCATATGAAGATGATTTTACTCCTGTAGTATTTAACTCTCTAAAAATTTCTTGTAAAATAAAATCTATTTTTTTACCGACTATTTTATCCTCAGATTTTATTTCTATTTCTAATTGCTTCAAATGACTATCTAGTCTTGATATCTCTTCAGATATATCACTTCTATCTGTAAAAAGTAATATTTCTTTTAAAATATCTTCTTCATTAAAAGAAACTTCTTCTTTTATATTTTCTAATCTTTTTAATAATTTTTCTTTATAAACAGCCACAACTTGATTTTTATATTTTTTTATTTCAGTTACTCTCTCTTTTATAAATTCAATTCTTTCTATAAAATATTCTTTTAATCTATTTCCTTCTGTATCTTTAAATTCTAAAAATTCTTCTAATAAATTATCTAGTTTAGAAAAAATAATTTCTTCATAATCATTATTATCATTTTCTTTTCTTTTTATGACATTAAAATTTCTTATTAAATAATCCATTTTATTAGTAAATTTTTCACCAAAGTTATTTTCCATATCTGTTAAAACTTTTAAATAAGCTTTACAAATTTGTTCATCATATTCAAAAAGATTTTCAATTTCTCTTCTATCTTCAAAATCTATTTTTAAATCGATACTTCCTCTAGTTACTTTTTCACCAATTTTTGTTCTAATTTTACTTTCTAAAAAATTTAAAGAAGTTGGCATTTTTATCTTTAAATTTAAATTTTTATTATTAACACTCTTTATTTCCATATCAATTATAAAATTTTCATCTTGATATGAATATTTAGAGTATCCTGTCATACTTCTCATAAGGTTCTCCTTTGTTTTCAGATGACAAAATAGGCGACCTGTGTCGCCTATTTATTAAATTACTGTTCCTCTTTTACTTCTTCAGGAATTATTCTCTTGTAATCTACATAACCTGTTCCAGCAGGTATTTTCTTACCAATAATTACATTTTCTTTTAATCCTTCTAAGTAATCTTCCTTACCTTCTATTGCAGCATTTGATAAAACTTTTGTTGTTTCTTGGAATGACGCAGCAGATATAAAGCTTTCTGTATTAACAGCTGCTTTTGTAATACCTTGAATTACTGGTTCATATTCAACAAGTTTTTTACCTTTTGCTTTTAATTCTTCATTTTCTAAGTCAACTAGTCTCTTCTCAATTACTTCATCTTCTAATAATAATGAAGAACCTGAATTTGTAATTCTAACTTTCTTAAACATTTGTTTTACTATAATTTCTATATGTTTATCATTTACTGTAACACCTTGGTCTCTATATACTTGTTGTACAGATTCAAGTATAAATTGTTCTGCTGCTACTAATCCTTTAATATTTAATATATCATAAGGAGAAATAGCTCCTTCTGTAATTTTATCTCCAGCTTTTATTAACATTCCATCAGTTACTACTAAATGGTCTCCAACAGAAACTAAGTATTCTTTGAATTTTTCTGGATTCATTTCATCTTTTATTAAGATTACTCTCATACCTTTTTTCTTCTTAGTAGTGATTTCAACTTTTCCACTAACTTCACTTAATAAAGCTTTTCCTTTTGGATTTCTTGCTTCAAATAACTCTTGTACTCTTGGAAGACCTCCAGTAATGTCTTTTGTTCCTTCTCCCTCTTTAATAAGTTTTGCAATTACTTGTCCTTTTGTTACTTTATCTCCTTCATGAACCATCATGTAAGCACCAAATGGAATTTGATAACTTGCTTTAACTTGTTTATTTTCATCTAATATAAGTAATCTAGGGTTAACATCACCAGAATCTAATGGTTTTACTGATAAATATTCAGTAACTCCATATTTACTATCATAATTTGATTTAATTGTTAATTCTTTATAAGCTACAATTCCTTCTTGGTCACAAATTATAGGTACATGATATGGATTTAAGTTAGCAAGAACTTGTCCTTTTTCAACTATATCTCCATCTTTTACTTTTAAGATAGACCCTGAAGGGATTTCATGGTCATTGTTTCCAATAGTAATTTTAGCTGATTGGCTAACAACAATCTCTTCTCCTGTTTCTTCACTTACAAGTATTTTTACATCTTTAAATACTGCTTTTCCTGAATTTTCAGCTTTTTTAGTTGTAGCTGAAGCTGTTGCTGTAGCAACTCCTCCTGTATGGAATGTTCTCATTGTAAGCTGTGTACCTGGTTCTCCAATTGATTGAGCTGCAATAACTCCAACTGCTTCCCCAAGTAGTACTTCTTTATGATTTGATAAGTCCATACCATAACATTTTTTACATACACCTTTCTCCAATGAACATGTTAAAGGTGATCTAATTTTTACTTTTTGAATATTTAATTCTTCTATTCTCTTAATTAAATCTTTTCCAATTAGAGTATTTCTAGGAGCTATAACTTCTCCATTTACGATTAAGTCTTCTGCTAATACTCTTCCATTTATTCTTTCTGATAATTTTTCTATTACTTTACCATCAGAAATTAAGTCAGAAACTTCAATTCCTTCATGAGTTCCACAATCTTCTGAATTTACTATAACTTCATGAGAAATATCTACTAATCTTCTTGTTAAATATCCTGAATCGGCTGTTCTTAAAGCTGTATCGGCTAATCCTTTTCTAGCTCCATGTGATGACATAAAGAACTCTAATACTGTTAGTCCTTCACGGAAATTAGCTTTGATAGGTACTTCTAGAATTCTACCTCTTGTATCGGCCATGTTACCTCTCATGGCAGCTAACTGTCTCATCTGTTGAATAGATCCTCTGGCTCCTGAAGTCGCCATCATATAAACTGGGTTAAATTGGTCTAGTCCACCCATCATTGCATCTGTAACATCTTGAGTTGCTTGAGCCCAAACAGCTATAGTTTTTCTATATCTTTCTTCATTTATTATTTTTCCATCTTTATATTCTTGAGCTATAGCTGCTACATCTTCATCAGCTTTCTTTAAGATATCTTTTTTAACAGCTGGTATTTCTAGGTCCTCTACTCCAACAGAAACTCCAGCAAATGTTGAATAATGATATCCAAAGTTCTTAATATCATTAATTATATCAGCTGTTTTTGAGAATCCATATCTATCATATAAATCAGCTATTAATTTCTTTAATGGATTTTTACCATAAGTCATATTATAATCTCTGATTTCCTCTGGTAAAATTTCAGAGAATAGTATTCTTCCTGGAGTAGTTGTAACCATTTCTCCATTTATTCTTACTTTTATTATAGCATGTGTATCTATAACTCCATTTTCATAAGCTGTTAAAACTTGTTCTCTATTAGAGAATTCTTTTCCTTCTCCTCTACATCCAGGTCTATCTTTAGTCATATAGAAACATCCCATAACCATATCTTGTCCTGGAACTGCTATTGGTTGTCCATTAGATGGAGCTATAATATTATTAGGAGCAAGCATTAATAATTTTGCTTCCATTATAGCTTCTGGAGATAATACTAAGTGTACTGCCATTTGGTCTCCGTCAAAGTCAGCATTGAAAGCTGAACATACTAATGGATGTAATCTAATTGCTTTTCCTTCTATTAATACTGGCTCGAAAGCTTGAATAGATAGTCTATGTAAAGTCGGAGCTCTGTTTAATAATACAGGGTGTCCTTCTATAACATCTTCTATGATATCCCATACTTTATCATCTGATTCTTCAACTAATTTTTTAGCTGTTTTTACATTAGAAGCTAATTCTCTTTTTACTAACTCTCTCATTATAAATGGTTTATATAATTCAAGAGCCATTTTCTTAGGAATTCCACATTGATTCATTTTTAATGAAGGTCCTACTACGATAACAGATCTTGCTGAGTAGTCAACCCTTTTTCCTAGTAGATTTTGTCTGAATCTTCCTTGTTTTCCTTTTAGCATATCAGATAATGATTTTAATTCTCTATTGTTTTGAGCAACAACAGGTTTTCCTCTTCTTCCATTATCTATTAAAGCATCAACTGCTTCTTGTAACATTCTCTTTTCATTTTTTACAACAATTTCTGGAGCTTTTATTTCTAAAAGTTTTTTCAATCTGTTATTTCTATTAATAACTCTTCTATAAAGGTCATTTAAATCTGATGTTGCAAATCTTCCACCATCTAATTGTACCATTGGTCTTAAGTCAGCTGGTATAACTGGAACATTTTTTAATATCATCCATGCTGGTTGGTTTTCAGATTCAATAAAGTCTCTAACTATTTTTAATCTTTTTGCAACTTTTTTTCTTTTTTGACTAGAATTTACATCATCTAATTCTCTTTCTAATTCTTCTCTTAAAACAGGTAAATTTAAGTCTTCTAACAATCTTAAAATTGCTTCTGCTCCCATTTTAGCGTCAAAAGAGTTACCATACATTTGTTTAAATAATTTATACTCTTTTTCATTTATAATTTTTCCAACTGGTAATGTTTCTTCGTTACTTTGAACTACTATATATCTTGCAAAATATAAAACAGATTCAAGTTCTTTTGGAGAAATTCCTAAAATTAAAGCCATTTTATTTGGTGTTCCTTTAGAATACCAAATATGAGATACAGGGGCAGCTAAAGCTATATGCCCCATTCTTTCTCTTCTTACTTTTGATTTAGTAACTTCTACTCCACATTTTTCACAAACAAGACCTTTATATCTCATTCTTTTGTATTTTCCACAACTACATTCCCAATCTTTTGTTGGTCCGAATATTTTTTCACAGAATAATCCATCCATCTCTGGATTTAATGTTCTATAGTTGATAGTCTCTGGTTTAGTTATTTCTCCATGAGACCATTCATATATTTTTTCAGGTGAAGCAAGTTTTATTCTAATTTTTTCAAAACTCTTTATTCCCATATTAAATGTAATGCCTCCTTAATCGAGATAAAGTTTTTACACTTTATAATTTTTTGACCTAAATAATTAAGTATTATTTATTAATCATCTAATCCATCAAATGATAAATCTTCATCAAAAGATTCTTCAAATCCTTCATCTAATTCTTCTCCAAAAGTTGGAGCTCCTAATGAAAATTCAGTTATTGTTTCTTCTTTATTATAATCTTCATCAACATTTATTAGATTTCCATCTTTATCAAATAACTCTATATCTAATGCTATAGCTTGGAATTCTTTTAATAATACTTTAAATGATTCTGGTAAATCTGCCTCAGGCATTTCTTCACCTTTTACTATAGCTTCATATGTTTTTGTTCTTCCATTTATATCGTCAGATTTAACTGTTAACATTTCTTGTAAGATATTTGAAGCTCCGTATGCTTCTAAAGCCCAAACTTCCATCTCTCCAAGTCTTTGTCCTCCAAATTGAGCTTTTCCTCCTAATGGTTGTTGAGTTACTAATGAATATGGTCCAATTGCTCTAGCATGCATTTTATCTTCTACTAGATGGTGTAATTTTAACATATACATTATTCCAACTGTAACTTTATTATCAAATGGTTCTCCAGTTCTTCCATCATATAAAGTTACTTTTCCACTTCTTGGATATCCAGATTTTTCTAAACGATCTTTTATTTCATCTTCAGTAGCTCCATCAAATACAGGAGTAGCTATATATCTTTCATCTTTATTTGGTATTTTTTGAAGTGCTAATCCTAAATGTACTTCCAATACTTGTCCTATATTCATACGTGAAGGAACCCCTAATGGGTTAAGTACTACATCTAAGTGTGTTCCATCTGCTAAGAATGGCATATCTTCTGCTGGTAATACTCTTGAAACAACCCCTTTATTTCCATGACGTCCAGACATTTTATCTCCAACAGTTATCTTTCTCTTTTCAGCTATGAAAATTCTTATAACTTTATTAACTCCAGCCTTTAAGTCATCTCCATTTTCTCTAGAAAGTTCTAATACTTCTACTACAGTTCCTTTTGAACCATGAGGCATTCTTAAAGATGTATCTCTTACATCTCTTGCTTTTTCTCCAAATATAGCTCTTAATAATTTTTCTTCTGCAGGAGGTTCTGTTTCTCCTTTAGGTGCTGTTTTTCCAACAAGAATATCTCCAGCTTCTACTTCAGAACCTACTATTATTATACCGTTTGAATCTAGATTTCTTAAAGCACTTTCTGAAACATTTGGAATTTCCCTAGTTATTTCTTCGTCACCTAATTTTGTATTTCTAGCTTCTATTTCATATTCTTCTATATGAATTGATGTAAATACATCATCTTTTCTTAATCTATCTGATATTAAAATCGCGTCCTCGTAGTTATATCCTTCCCAAGGCATGAATGCCATTAAGATATTTCTACCTAATGCTAAATCTCCACCTTTTGTAGCTGGTCCGTCAGCTATTACAGCTCCTTTTTCTACTCTTTCACCTAAATCTACAATTGGTTTTTGATGTAAACACATTGCTTGGTTTGATCTTTCATAATTTAATAATGGATAAGTAACTTCTACACCATCATCAGACATTATTTTGATTATATGAGCATCAACATATGTTACTACTCCAGAAACTTCTGTTGTTACAACTGCTCCAGAATCTATAGCTACTTTTCTTTCTATTCCTGTTCCTACATAAGGAGCTTCTGTTCTTAATAATGGTACTGCTTGTCTTTGCATGTTAGAACCCATTAGTGCACGGTTAGCGTCGTCATGCTCTAAGAACGGAATTAATCCAGCTGATACAGAAACAACTTGTTTTGGAGAAACATCTATATAGTCTACTTTTTCTCCTTCAACTTGTAAAATTTCATGTCCAAATCTACAAGTAATATTTCCTAATAATTTACCATTTTCATCAAATTTTGAGTCTGCTTGGGCTATAAATAATCCATCTTCTTCGTCAGCAGCTAAATAATCTATTCTATCAAATTGAATTACTCCATTTTCTACTTTTACATATGGAGTTTCCATAAATCCATATTCATTTACTTTAGCATAAGTTGCTAATGAACCTATAAGTCCAATGTTTGGTCCCTCTGGAGTTTCTATTGGACAAATTCTTCCATAGTGAGAGTCATGTACGTCTCTAACTTCGAATCCTGCTCTATCTCTTGAAAGTCCTCCAGGTCCTAAAGCTGATATTCTTCTTTTATGTGTTAACTCAGCTAATGGGTTTGATTGGTCCATGAATTGTGATAATTGACCAGAACCAAAGAAATCTAAAATTAATGCATTTAATGGTCTAGTATTCAATAATGATTGAGATGATAAAGTTTCAGAATCTTGAATAGTCATTTTCTCTCTTACCATTTTTGACATTTTTGCAAGTCCTGCTCTTATTTGCATTAAAAGAAGTTCTCCTACTCCTCTTATTCTTCTATTAGATAAATTATCTATATCATCTGTATGACCTTCACCATTAAATAAATCCATTATAACTTCTATTGTTCTCTTAACATCTTCTTTTGTTAAAACAATTTCATTAGGGTCTACATTAATTCCTAATCTTTTATTTAATTTATATCTTCCTACTGGTTCTAAATCATATCTTTGTGGATTAAAGAACATTTGTCTAATTAAAGATTTAGCTGAATCTATTGTTACTAAATCTCCAGGTCTTAATTTTTTAAATACCTCAGTTACTGCTTCTTCTTTAGTTTCAGTATCATCATTTAAGATAGTATTTGCTAAAACTTTTTCTTTTGGAGTTACATTATAATAAACTATTTTTTCTACTTTTTTCTCTATTAATCCTAAAATAGTTTCTACATTTATATAAGAACCTGCTTCTCCAATAAATTCTCCATCTTCTTCATTTACTACATCTTCTTTTAAGAAACATCCTTCTATTTTTTCTCTTAAATTTTCTAATATTTCTTCAGAATTACTATATTTTTCATAATAAGGAGTTAAATCTAGTTCTTTTGTTTCTAAAAATTCTTCCATTATTTCTTGGTTATTTTCGAAGAATTCAACTGCTTTTAAGAAAACAGTTGCTAAAACTTTTTTCTTTCTGTCTATTTTTACATTTAAGAAATCATTTTTATCAGTTTCAAACTCTAACCAAGTTCCTTTATAAGGAATAATTTTTCCAATAAAAAGGTCTTTTCCAATTTGTAAGTTTACCTCTTTGTCAAAAGATACACCAGGAGATCTATGTAATTGAGATACTACTACTCTTTCTGCTCCATTTATTATAAATGTTCCTCTAGGAGTCATTAGTGGTAATTCACCAAAATAAACTAAACTTTCTTGTATCTCATTTCCACTTTTCTTATTAGTTAATCTTAATCTTACTTTTAATGAAGCTGAATATGTTTTTCCTCTTTTTTTACATTCTAATTCATTGTTTAAAGGTGGTTCAGCATCATGTAATTCATAAGAGATATAATCTAAACGAATATCTCCATTAGAAGACTCTATTGGAAATATTTCTCTGAAAGCAGATTCTAATCCCTTATTTTCTCTAGATAGTGGATTAATTCTTGATTGAATAAAATCTTCATAAGAATTTAATTGAAATTCTAAAAAATGAGGCATTTCTCCTCTCTCTTTTATTTTTCCAAAATTAAATCTTTCAACGAGTTTCCCCATTTACTCACACTCCTTCAACTTTAATGTCAATACCTAACCTCTTGAAAATAACTTTTTATTTAGTTTCAATAGATTAAGTATCAATCTTTAGAAACAAATTTATATTTATCTTATAGATGACTAAAATAGGCACTCAGTTGGAGTGCCTATTTCTTTTTTCTTCTGTACAAACTATCAGTTTATAAAAGAACTATTTAACTTCTACTGTTGCTCCAGCAGCTTCTAATTTAGCTTTAATTTCTTCAGCTTCTTCTTTAGATGCTCCCTCTTTTATAGTTCCACCATTGTCAGCTAATTCTTTAGCTTCTTTTAATCCTAAACCAGTGATTCCTCTGATTTCTTTGATTACTCCTATTTTCTTATCTCCAGCTGATTTTAATATTACATCAAATTCAGTTTTTTCTTCAACTTCAGCTGCTGCTCCTCCTACTGCTGCTACTGCTACAGGTGCTGCTGCAGTTACTCCAAAGTGCTCTTCTAAAGCAGTTACTAATTCTCTTAATTCTAATACTGACATAGCTTCTAAGTCAGCAATAAATTGTTGTTTATCAAATGCCATTTATTTTTCCTCCTTAAATTTCTACAATAATATGATTTTTATTTTTATATTTTTAATTATTCTGCAGATCCTTCTTTTTTATCTGCTACTGCTACTAATCCATAAGCAAGTTTTCTTACTGGTCCTAACATTCCATTTAACACCATAGATAATAATTGTTCTCTTGATGGTAAAGTTGCTAGTTGTAATACTTCAGCTTCGCTAACTCTTTTTCCAGTTAAATATCCACCTTTTATGTTGAATATTTTTGCTTTTGCGTTAGCTTTAGATACTTCGTTCATTATTTTAGCAGGAGCTACGATATCGTCATATCCAAATGCGAATGATGTAGTTCCTTCTAGTATATCGTCAAAAGAATCTTCAACACCAGCTTCTTTTAGAGCTATTTTAAATAATCTATTTTTAGCTACTAAATATTCTCCACCAGCTTCTCTTAAAGATTTTCTTAGTTGAGTTTCTTCTTTAACTTTAATTCCTTCGTAGTCTACTAATACGATAGATTGAGCTCTTTTAATTCTTTCAACAAGTGCTGCTACTGCTTCTACTTTAGCTTGATTTGCCATTCCAAGTCACCTCCTCTTTTTCTTAAAAAATACCCCCGGCTAATAAAGACGGAGGCTGTATTTTTCTTTGAGGTCTATGAATACCTGATTCCAACCTCGGTAGGATTTATTGCCTAAGCCACCTACTGTCTTTAGTATGGATTTATATTTAATTTTTATCCAACAATCTATTATAATATATTTTTCTCTTTTTTGCAAGAAAAATTTATTATTTTATTATCCAATTTCTTTAGCAACTAATGTTGGGTCCATTTTTATTCCAGGTCCCATAGTTAAAGAAACTGCTACAGTTTTTAAATATTGTCCTTTTGCATCAGCAGGTTTTAATCTTACGATTTCAGCCATGAATGCTTTAAAGTTTTCATATATTTTTTCATCAGAGAAATCTGCTTTACCAATTGGTACGTGGATAGATCCTAATTTGTCTACTCTGAATGCTAATTTACCTTTTTTGAATTCTGATACAGCTGCTGCTATATTAGGAGTAACTGTTCCTGATTTAGGGTTAGGCATTAAACCTTTAGTTCCTAATATTTTTCCTAATCTTCCTAATTTAGGCATCATATCTGGAGTAGCTATAACTAAATCAAAGTCTAACCATCCTTGTTGAATTTTTTCAATATATTCTTCAGCTCCAGCAAAATCTGCTCCAGCTTCTAAAGCTTTATTTATGTTTTCTCCTTGTGTTATTGCTAATATTTTAACACTTTTTCCAGTTCCGTGTGGTAACACAACAGTTCCTCTTATTTGTTGGCTTGCATGTCTAGGATCTACTCCTAATCTTAATGCAACTTCAACTGTTTCTAGGAAGTTAGCTGATCTTGTTTTTACAACTGTTTCTAATGCTTCTTTCACATCATATAATCTTGTACTATCTACTAACTTAGCTACTTCTAAGTATTTTTTACCTCTATGTTTTGCCATTTATTTATTTCCTCCTCTGTGGTCAATGGATTTTATCCTACCACTATATATAAAATAATTCGCTATCAAATTAGTCTACTATTTTTATTCCCATAGATCTTGCTGACCCAGCTAATATTCTCATAGCTGCTTCAACTGATCCAGCATTTAAGTCAGGCATTTTTGTTTCTGCTATTTCTCTTAATTTAGCAGTAGTTATTGTTCCTGCTACTTCTTTTTTAGAGTTTCCTGCTCCTTTTGATGTTCCAGCAGCTTTCTTTAATAAATCAGATGCTGGTGGAGTTTTCATTATAAATGTGAAAGATCTGTCGTTGTAAACAGAAATTTCTACTGGTATAATCCATCCTGCTTTATCTTGTGATTTAGCGTTAAATGCTTTACAAAACTCCATAATGTTAACACCGTGTTGTCCTAAAGCTGGTCCAACTGGTGGTGCAGGGTTTGCTTTTCCTGCTGGTAATTGTAATTTTATAACTTTAATAACTTCTTTTGCCATTCCTAATATTACACCTCCAAAATATGTGGTACTAATGAATTTTCTCCCACGTGATTAATTATAAAAATTAATCTTCTTTCTTAACATCAGTGATATTTGCTTCGATTGGTGTTAAACGTCCAAACATATCAACCATCACTTTAACTTTTCTATTCTCTAAATTAATTTCAGCAACTTTTCCTCTTTGACCATCAAATCCTTCAGAAACTATTGTTACATAATCTCCTATTTCAAAGTCTACTGCCACTAATTCTGCATCTTCTTTTTCACTATTTTCTTGACTGTAACCAATAACTCTAAAAATATTTTCCACTTCATCGTCTTCCATTGGAATTGGGTCTGAACCTACTCCAACAAAACCAGTAACACCATTTGTATTTCTTACAACATACCAAGCATCAGAATCAACACTGTAGTTAATTCCATTTTCATTCTCTTCTCTTGTTGCAACCATTTGTAGCATTACATATCCTGGAAATAATTTTCTACTTATTACTTTTTTCTTTCCTCTTCTAAGCTCAACAGAATGTTCCTCAGGAACAAGTATTTTTGTTACTATCTCATTCATTCCTAAAGTTTCTATTTTTTGCTCCAAATCAGTTTTAACTTTCTTTTCATATCCTGAATAAGTATGAATCATAAACCATTTTTTTTCTAAAACTGTATTCATGTTATTGTCCTCCAAATAGAGATACAAGTATCTTTAAAAGTCTTAAAACAACTATATCAAAAACTCCCAAATATATGCTCAAAGCAACACTCATAGCTGCTACCCATGCAGTTGCATGAATTACCGCCTTTTTTCTAGGCCATTCAACTTTAGAGTATTCCATTTTTACATCTTTTAATAACTTCATAGTTTGTCCACCTTTTTATTTTTTCATAAAAATGGCAGGTCAAGAGGGACTCGAACCCCCAGCCCTCGGTTTTGGAGACCGATGCTCTACCAATTGAGCCATTGACCTGCATGTTGATAACTATTTTACTGAGTATTTATTTTATTTTTTAGTTTCTTTGTGTAGAGTTTCTTTTCCACACCATTTGCAATACTTCATTAATTCTAATCTTTCAGTTGTGTTTTTCTTATTTTTTGAAGTACTGTAATTTCTTCTTTTGCATTCTGTACATTCTAATTGAATATTAACTCTCAATTCATACACCTCCATTTATTTATCGGATAATCCTTAATCCTCCCATATTCTTCTATAAATATGGTAATAGAGTTTTTATGACTTTAGTTTATTAAGACATAGATAATTATACATTATCTTTTATTTTTTGTCAACTATTTTTTTATTTTTTTATCCACTAGAATATTTATTCTAGTGGACTCTCTTTTTTACTCTCTAATTCTTCTAATTTTTTTTCTATATTTTTTATTTTAGTATTCATTTCATTTACTTTAATTTCAATAGAATTAAGTATCCAATATTGAAAATGATTTGTTTTTTTCATTTCATAGATAAGCCAAATTATTTTTACTATCCCTAATAATATAGCACAATAAACAGAAACATCTAAGGAAATACGTCTTAATACTCCTCCCATAAATAATAAAACAATTATCATAGAGATTAATAAGATATTTACTCTTTTATTTTGAATATTATCTCTTCCACCTATTCTTCCTATTATCTTATTTATTTTCTCTTTCTCTTTATGAAAGGCCTCTAATTCTTTCATCAAATTTTCTTGTGTATTATTTTCCATAGTACCCTCCTATTTGATTTTTGCTATAGTTGGCATATTTCTCTTATATTCATTTCTTGCTATCTTTTTAAATATTGATTCAACGACCTCTTTATCATATCCCATATTTTTTATCTCTTCTTCATTTTTATTTTTATAAATTATATGATAAAGTATTTCATCAGCTAAATCATAAGAAAATCCCAATTCTTCTTCATCTGTTTGTCCAGCCCATAAATCAGCACTAGGTTTTTTATCTATTACTTCTTTTGGTACTCCCATTCTTCTAGATAATTCCCAAACTTGAGCTTTTAATAACTCTCCAATAGGATTTATTCCACAAGCCATATCACCAAATTGAGTTCCATATCCTAATAATAATTCTGTTTTATTAGAAGTTCCAACTACTAAAGCATTCTCTTTAGCTGAATTATCAAACAATACACACATTCTGGTTCTTGACATATAGTTTCCTCTTCTAAGTCCAGAAGCTTCTCCAGCTATTCCGAAATAAGCATCTACCATAGGAGTAATTTCTATTTTTTTACAATTTATCCCAGTTGCTTTTACTACTAACTCAGCATGTTCTATACTTTCTTTACTTGATGTTTTATATGGCATCATTATAGAGTATACATTTTCTGGCCCTATAGCTTTGGCTACTATAAAAGCTACTAAAGCTGAATCAATTCCTCCAGAAAGTCCTAATATAACTTTTTTAAATCCTCTTTTTGTAACTTCATCTTTTACAAAATTAACAACTTTATCTTGGATTTCATCCATATTTCCTATTAGTTCTTGATAAATTTCTTCTTTCATTATATTACTCCTTCTCATTTAAAATTTCTCTGTCTAATCCAAATTTTCCAAGTTTTCCAGCTCTATAATCTCTCAGAAGTGTTAATACAGCTTGATGGGTATTTAAACTTCCACCCTTTTGAATCATATTCATTCTATAAGCTATATTTTCTATTATATTTCCTGCTACTCCTTCAAAATCTTCATCTAATAATTTATATCTTTCTTTTAAATTTTCTTTTAAGCCATAAGCTATCATTTTATCTAAAAATTTACATGCTACATCATCTATTGGTAATATATCATCTTTTATAGCTCCTGAAATAGCTAAATTAAATCCAACTCTTTCATCTTCAAATTTAGGCCATAAAATTCCTGGAGTATCTAAAAGTTCTAATCCTTCTTTTATTCTAACCCATTGTTTTCCTCTAGTATATCCTGGCATATTTCCTACACCAGCACTATTTTTACCAACAATTCTATTAATTAATCTTGATTTTCCAACATTTGGAATTCCAGCTACCATCAATCTTGTATTTACTTTTTTTAAACCTTTTTTCATCATTTTTTCTTTTTTTTCAGAAGCTACTTTATCTATTATAGAATAAAGTCTTCTCATATTAAAACCTGTTTCAGCACTTAATTCTAGTACTTCATCAGCATCATTATGTTTTATAAAGTAATCTCTCCATTGATTTATCTCTTCTTTATTTACTAAATCTGATTTATTTATTACTATTATTCTTTTTTTTCCTTTAGCAAATACAGAAATATCTGGATTTCTACTTGATATTGGTATTCTAGCATCTACAACCTCTAATACTATATCTATTAAAGGCATATTTTCTTTTATCATATCCTTAGTCTTTTTCATATGACCTGGATACCAGTTTATTTTTGTCATTGACATAAATGTTTACTCCTCTTCTTCTTCGTCACCTATATCTTTAGCATATTTATTAACTTTTTCTTTTTTCTCTTCTATTTCATTTCCTTTAATTATTACAACAAACTCTCCTTTAAAAGTTTTATTTTCATATTGACTTATAAGTTCTCTTGTTGTACCTCTTATAATTTCTTCATAAATTTTTGTTATTTCTCTTACTAATACTATTTCTCTTTCTCCAATGAACTCTTCTATATCTTTTAAAGTTTTTATAATTCTATGTGGAGATTCAAAAAACATTATAGTTCTTTTTTCATCCTGAAAACTTTTTAATAAAGTTTGTCTACCTTTTTTCTTTGGTAAAAAACCTTCAAATACAAATCTTCTCATAGATACTCCAGCTACTGAAGCAGCAGCTGTCATGGCACTTACTCCTGGAATTGGAACTACTTTTATATCTCTTTTTAAAGCTTCATCTACAACTTCATACCCTGGGTCTGATATACATGGAGTTCCAGCATCAGTTACTAAAGCTATATTCTTTCCCTCTTCTAATAAATTCATAATAGTATCTATTTGATATTGTTTACTATGTTCATCATATCTATAAATTGTTTTTTCTATTTCTAAGTGATTTAAAAGTTTTTTAGTTACTCTAGTATCTTCAGCGAATACATAATCTACTTCTTTTAATATTCTAATAGCTCTCAATGTGATATCTTCTAAATTTCCTATAGGTGTTGCTACTATATAAAGCATATTTTACTCCTCGTTATTTTTTATTTTTTCTCTCTTTAATCATAGAAATAACTGCTGCCTCAGCTGTTTTAAGTTGTTTATCTTCTTTCTTTATAAGTTTTTCTGCTTTCTCTTTTCCAACAACTGATGTTAAAAGTTTTTCTTTACTAGCTTCTTGATCTTTATCATTAACATTAGTTATAAATCCATCATAGAATAAATAATCCTCATCTTCCTCTACAACTATATCTGGTTTTATTCCTTTTCCGTGGATATTTTCTCCTTTTGGAGTATAATACTTAGCAATAGTTAATTTAATTCCATCTTCATCTGGTAAAGGTAAAACTACTTGTACACTACCTTTTCCAAAACTTTTTTCTCCTATTAATAACCCTCTTTTATAATCTCTAATAGCTCCTGATACTATTTCTGAAGCTGAAGCACTACCTTCATTTATCAGAATTACTAATGGAAAATCTCCATAATATTTACCTTCTCTATAAGAGAATATCTCTTTTCCTTTCTTAGGTCTTTCACTTACTATAACTCCCTCTTCTATAAACATTGAAGATATTTTTATAGCTTGTCCTATTATTCCACCAGGATTATTTCTTAAATCTAAAATCAATCCTTCCATTCCTTGTGATAATAATTTTTCTAATTCTCTTTTAACCTCTAAATCTACATCCTCAGCAAATTGGGTAAGTTTTATATAACCTACATTTCCATCTAACATTTTACTTCTAACATTTTCTAATTTTATATCTGCTCTTGTTAAAGTTATCTCTCTTTCTTTTTTATCAGCTTCTCTGTAAAGTTTTAATTTTACTTTTGTTCCTGATTTTCCTTTTAATAATCTAGAAGCTTCTTCTAATTCTATATCATAAGTTGATTTGTCCTCTATATATAATATCTTATCATTTGGTCTTATTCCTGCATTAAAAGCTGGACTCCCCTCTATTAATAATTCTACTGTTACAGGCTCATTAGCTCCCTTTCTAATTATCATCCCTACACCAGAGTATTCACCTTTCATTTTTCCTTCTAAATCTTCCATTCCTTTTTTAGAAAAATAATTAGAATGAGGATCTTCTAAACTGTCTATCATTCCTTTTAATGCTCCTTGCATTAGAATTGTTTTATCTATTTTTTTATCCCCAACAAAATTTTCTTGGATAATATCCATTACATCAGATATTTCTTTTAATTGTTTTATATTATTCATAAAACCAATTTTCTCTTCATTGGCTAAAATATTTGTTGAAATAGAAGTTATACTAAGTATTATAAGTAATTTTTTTAGTTTATTTTTTAACATTTATTCCTCCGCTACTCTAATTCATCTAGTCTTTCTTTTACATTTATATCAATTTTTTTATTTTTTCCAAATAAAGATAGATATTCAGTATTTCCCTTTCCCCCTTTTATAGGAGAAATATCTAAAGCTTCTAGATATAATCCATTTTCATTGGCACTTTTTACAACTTTTTCTATTGAATAAAGATGATATTCCTTATCTCTAACTATACCACCTTTTTCTATCATAAATTTCTCAACTTCAAATTGAGGTTTTATTAAAGCCATTAATTTTGTTTCCTTTTCAAAAAATTCCTTTAAAGCTTTTACTACACTAGTTATAGATATAAATGATATATCCATCACAATATAATCTATTTTTGAAAAATCAATTTCTTCTTTTTTTAATTCATTTATATGTCTATTTTCTATAGAAGTTACTCTTGAATCACTCCTTAATTTCCAATCTAACTGGTTAGTTCCTACATCTACTGCATATACATGTTTCGCTCCATTCATTAAAGCACAATCTGTAAATCCTCCTGTTGAAGCTCCTACATCTAAAATTACTTTATCTTTAAAATCTAAATCAAAAACAGATACAGCTTTTTCCAATTTTAATCCGCCTCTACTTACATATTTGGATTCTTTTCCCTTTATTCTAATATGTAACCCTTTTTCTGTATCTATTTTTATCATAGTTCCAGGTTTTTCTATTTTCAAATCATTTACTAGAACTATTCCTGCCATTACAGCTCTTTTTGCTTGTTCTACATCAGGATAAAAACCATTATTGACTAAAAGTACATCTATTCTTTCTTTCATCAATTTATCTCCTAATTTTTAAATATCTCTTTATCTTTTAATACTGACAAAACTTCATTTTTTAAAATTAATTTTTTAAATCCCTCTTTTTCAACTGATTTTATTAATTTTCCAGTCTCAACAATTCTTCTTGTAAAGAAATCATCTCCTAAAGGAACTTTTTTATTTTTCTTAAAGTAATTTAATAACTGTTTTGTTGAACCAAGTTTTAATTCTTGTTTAGATTTTTTCAATCTATCTTTTATAACTCCTGTTGTACACTTAAATTTTTTGCCAATTTCTATTAGATTTTCTCCTCTTTCAAAACTTTTTAGTATATCGTTTACATCAATAGGATTTATTCTATGATATTTGGCCGAATACATATCAGCCCAATGAACTAATTGAGCTTCTTTAGTGCTAGGAATTACTTTTCCCCATTTTCCATGATGGGATACAACTATATGAATTATATTTTTTCTTACATCTTCTTTTAAATAAAAACCTGTTTTATCCTCTATTTCCCTTAATATATTTTCTGTTTCTTTTATTATATATTCTGGGTTTTTTAACATAATTTGAGAATGAGAAATATTATCCTCACTTTTTCTAAGAGTTCCTTTACTTAAATCATGTATTATTATCCCAATAACTACAGAAAATAAATCTAATTGTTTTTTTGCATTTTCAAGATTATGATAAACTTTTTTTATCTCATTAATAGATAGATTAAAAACATCATAAGTATGAGCCGTTATTTTAACTCCTTGGTCATTATAATTTTCTAAATCAAGAACTTTTTCTTCTGCTAATAACTCTTCAAGAAATTTTATTGTTCTCTTATTGTCTTCTATCATTAAGTTTCCCTTCAATTCTTTCGACTAATTTTTTTCCTCTTAATCCATAAATCTCCAATAACTCATCTCTTCTTCCATGAGGAATTTCACCTGTGTCAATAGAGATTTTTATCACTCTCTTCATTATATTATTATCATTCAAATAATTTATTATGCTGCTACCAAAACCATTTATTGCATAAGCTTCTTCTAAAACAAAAATATTCTCATAGTTTTTAAACTCTGTTTCTATATATTGAGTATCCATAGGAATTATAGAAGCTGCACTTACTATCGTTCCCTCTATACCTCTTTCTAATAATAAATCTTCTATATTTAATATCTCTTTTAACATACTACCAGTACATACAAAAAGATTTTTCTTTCCTTTTTTTATTTCTTTCCATTTTCCAATTTGAAATTCTCTATCATTTTCTATATTAAAAACTTCCTCTTTTGGATATCTTATAGCCATAGGACAAGATGTATTCACTGAATAATCTAAAACTTCTCTTAACTCTTTTTCAGTAGTTGGTGCTACCAATATAAAATTAGAAATTGTTGTAAACATTGATATATCATAAAGTCCATTATGGGTTTTACCATCTTCTCCTACTATCCCTGCCCTATCAATTAATAATCTTACTGGTAGATTTTGTAAAGAAATATCATGGATTAATTGCCCAAATCCCCTTTGTAAAAAAGTGGAATATACTGCAAAGTAAGGTTTTTTTCCAGCTTTTACTAATCCTCCAGCAAATGTTATTCCATGTCCTTCTGTAATTCCTATATCAAAAGCTCTTTCTGGATATGTATCAAAAAATTTCTTTAACCCTGTTCCTTTTATCATTCCTGCTGAAATTCCTATAATATCTCCATCTTTTTCACCTAATTCAGTTAGTTTTTCTCCAATAACATCCGAATAAATTTTTCCATTTGATTTTTTACAAGAACTAGGTCCTATTCCATGAAATTTTTCTTGTTCATCTTCAGCTGGTTTATATCCTTTTCCTTTTTTAGTTTTAACATGAATAAAAACAGGTCCTTCAATCTTTTTAGCTTTCTCAAAAATAGAAATAAGCTCTTTTAGATTATGACCATCTATAACTCCAAAATATTTAAAACCTAAATTTTCTGCTATACTAGCTGGTAAAAAAAAGTTTTTTATAGAATTCTCTGCTCTTTTTATTGTAGTACTTACTTTTTTCCCAAAATTTCCTTTTCCAATAAGTCTTTTTACATCTTTTCTAATAGACATATAAGTATTACTTGAAATTAACTTACTAAAAAACTTAGAAAGCCCTCCTACATTTTCTCCAATAGACATTTCGTTATCATTAAGAACTACAATTATATTTTTAACATCCACCATATTGTTTAAAGCTTCTAATGAATGCCCATTTCCTATAGAAGCATCACCTATCATTACAATTACTTTATCTTCTGGATTTCCAATAGCTAATCCCACTCCTGCTGATAAAGCATTTCCAGCATGTCCACTTATAAAATAATCATAAGGACTTTCTTTAGGATCTGTAAATGGCCCTACTCCCCCTAAGGTTCTCAAAGTATCAAATCTATCTTCTCTATCTGTAAGTATTTTATAAACATATGATTGGTGTCCAACATCAAATAAAAATTTTGTATTTTTTTCATTAAATACTTTTTTTAAAGCTACTGTTAATTCTACTACTCCTAAATTAGAAGCTAAATGTCCACCATTTTTTAAAACAACATCTATTATTTTTTTTCTAATTTTATCACAAAGAGATTTTAATTCATCTATTTCTAAATTATCTAAACACATACTCCGCCTCAAATCCTATTTATATTAAATAATCTTTAAATAAGAATGCAATTACCATACCTAAAATTGTCCCTATTAATACTTCAAAAGGAGTATGTCCTAACAACTCCTTTAATTTTTCATCAGAAAATTTTTGCCCTATTCCTAATTTAAAAGGTAACTCTTCCAATATTTTATTTACTATTCTAGCTTGTTTTCCAGCTGCTCTTCTTATCCCAGCTGCATCATACATAATAATACCTGAAAAAACTATAGAAATAGCAAAATATGGAGTATTGGTTCCATAAACTATTCCTATACAAGTAGTTAAACAAGAAACTGTTGAGGAATGAGAACTTGGCATTCCTCCAGTTTCAAAAAATCTCTTTATATTAAATTCTTTATCTATAAATATTGTTTCAAGGACTTTATAAAACTGAGCAATAAACCAAGCTATAAAAGTAACATCTAATATTTTATTATCAAAAATAATCCCAGCTTCATTCATAAAATTTCTCCCTTCCACAAAATATCTTTATCTATTTTTTAATTCTAAAGAAATTTTTGGATTTTCTTCATTTTCTTTATATAAAATTATAGTTTTCCCTATTATTCCTACTACCTCACAACCTGTTTTTTCTTGGATTTCTTCTGCTATTTCTCTTTTATCAGCTTCTACATTTTGTAATAATTTAACTTTTATTAATTCTCTAGAGGCAATAGCTTCTAATATACTTTGGCCTACATTATCTGTATAACCATCTTTTCCTATTCTCACTATTGGCTCTAATTCATGTGCTTTTTTTCTTAAAAATTCTCTTTCTCTACTATTCATTTACTTTTCTCCTATCTTTAATTTTTTATATTTCTAAAATAATTGGTAATATTACTGGGTTTCTCTTTGTTTTACTATAAACATATTTTGAAACTGCTTCTTTTGTTATATTTTTTATAGGTTGCCAATCTAAGAAACCTTCTTTTTCTACTTTTTTAATTTTTGCATTGATATGCTCTATAATATCATTTATTAATTCATCTGATTCTTTTGAATATGTAAATCCTCTTGTTATAATTTCTGGACCTGATACAATTTTTCTATTTTCTTTATCAAATGTAAATCCTACTATTATAACTCCATCTTGGGATAATTGTTGTCTATCTCTTAAAACTGTTTGTCCTATATCTCCTACACCTAAACCATCTATAAAGGTAGCTCCTGCACTTACTTTTCCTTTTAATTTTATTCCACTTTTTGTAACTTCTATTTTATTACCATTAAGTGCCAATAAAATGTTATTTTTAGGAATTCCTACTTTTAAAGCTGTATCAATGTGAGCTTTTAACATTTTATACTCTCCATGGATTGGTACAAAGTTTTTAGGTTTTATCAAACTAAATATTAATTCTTGTTCTAGTTTTGAACCATGACCTGAAACATGAATTCCAGCAACTTTTTTAAATATTACTTCTGCTTCATATTTTAATAGATTGTTAATATTTTTTGACACTGCTTTTTCATTTCCAGGTATTGGAGTAGCTGATATTATAACAGTATCTCCCTCTTTAACTCTAGTATGTTTATGGATATTAGAAGCTATTCTTGAAAGAGATGCCATTGGCTCCCCTTGAGTTCCTGTACATAGTATTACAACTTTATTATCTTTTTGTTCATCAACCTCTGATAATGAAATTAAAGTATCTTTTTTTATTTTTAAATATCCCATTTTAGAAGCTATCTCAAAAACTTTTATTAAACTTCTACCATCAACAGCTATTTTTCTTCCATAAGCTTCTGAAATCTCTATAATTTGTTGTAAACGATGTATGTGTGAAGCGAAAGCTGCTATTATTATTCTACCTTTAGCCTTAGCAAACTCGATTTGGAAAGCTTCTCCTACTGTTTTTTCTGATGGAGTAAACCCTTCAGATTCGGCATTTGTAGAATCAGATAACAATAAATCTACTCCTTTTTCTCCTAGTTGTGCTAATCTTGCTAAATCAGTTCCTTGTCCATCTACAGGGGTAAAGTCTATTTTAAAGTCTCCTGTTAGTAATACATTTCCAGCTGGAGTGACCACATGTATAGCATAAGAATCAGCAATAGAGTGAGTTATTCTTATAAATTCTACATTAAAATATTTTCCTATTTTAACTTTAGACCTATTTCTTACCTCTCTCATTTTAGGCATATCTTTTATTTTTAAGTTTTCAAACTTTGATTCAATTAAAGCCAAAGTTAATTTTCCTGAAAAAATAGAAACATCAGTATCTATTTTTTGATATAAATAAGGAATTGCTCCTATATGGTCTTCGTGTCCATGAGTTACAAACAGTCCTTTTATTTTACCTTTATTATTTTCTACATAAGAAAAATCAGGAATAACTGCATCTATCCCCAATAATCCCTCTCCTGGAAACCCTAGTCCACAATCTACTATTATTATTTCATCTCTATATTGAACTAAAGTCATGTTTTTTCCAACTTCATCTAATCCACCTAAAGGGATAACATACATTTTCTCCTCTTTTATCTCTTTAGGCTCCTCTATTATTTCTATTTTTTTTTCTTCTTTTTTTTCAAAAGAATTCACCTTTTTCTTTTTAAATATCATTTTTCTTCCTCTTTCATTAATTAATCTCCCACTGATATAATTATTTTATTTTTTAACTTTTTATCCTCTTTTAAATTTTCTATTCCTAATTTTTTAGAAATTTTAAAAGCAACAAAGTAATCTTCTGGATTATAAAAAATTTGACTTCCTTTTTCTGAAACCTTAGTATCTATTGATTTTATTCCTAAATATCCAGATTTTTCTAAGGTTCTCTTATAAATATCCTTTTCTTTATTTTTTCCTTTTAATTCTATATCATATATTTTATCAGTTTCTTTTCCTAGTACCATAATTACATTAGCTAAAGTAGGTATTGTAGCATCTTCTTTTAATTTAAAATATTTTTCATCAACAGTCATCACTATATCTTCTACTTGTTTTCTATTTAAATCATTAATTATAATATAACTTTCATTTATATTAGTTTCATAGTTAGCTGCATTACATTTTATTCCTAAAACTTTCTTTAATTTTTCACCAGTTCTTCTAGCATATCCAGCTTTACCATTAGCATTAAGAATATCAACAACTATCTTTGAATTTTCAATAGTTGCTTTTTCTTCTATATTATAAAAATCTTCAAATAAATTTTCTATACTAGAGGTTAATATATATCTTTTATCATCTACCATTACTTCTGGAACTTTTTTAGAATTTTGTACTTTTAAATCTATATTTCCAACTTTTGCTACTTTATAATCCTCTATTTTTTCTGGAAAAATATAATTTATATTGTTTAAAATCTCAGTATAATTTTTTACTTTTATTAAATCTTCTATTGTTTTTTCTTTATCTAATTGTATGTCAAAAGGTATTTCTATAGCTAATTTATCTTCATAAACTAAAAATATATTCTGTTTACCTACTAACATATATCTACTGTAATTTTCCTTATTTGTATTATCACGTAAAGCAACAAATATTAAAGAACAAACAAAAATTGTAAATACTATTAATCCACTTAAAACATACTTTATTCTTGTTAATCTTTTTTTATAATTCACCTATCAACATCCCCTTTTCTATAGAGATTATTTCTATATTAATTTCATCATTTACTTGTAATTTAATTCCAGTTTTATTTTTTATCTTTACTCTTAAATAATTTTGACTGTATCCATAATAACTATTTTCTTTTTCTTCTTCTATTAATACTTGGACTTTCTTACCAATATATTTTTCTCTAATAATTCTATTTATTTCTTTTTGAGCATTTTCTAAATCAATTACTCTCATTTTTCTTTGATGGATATCTACTTTTCCATCTAATTTAACTGCCTGTGTATTTTCTCTTTCTGAATATGGAAAAACATGTAAATCAGAAAATTTAATTTCTTCTATTACCTTTTTAGTATTTTCATATCTTTCCTTAGTTTCTCCAGGAAAACCAACTATAACATCTGCTGTATACTCTATCTCTGGAATATTATCTCTCAATTTTTTTAGTCTTTCTTTTATAAGAGATGTTCCATAATTTCTTCTCATAAGTCTTAAAATCTCATCATCACAAGATTGTAAAGATATATGTAAATGAGGCATTATTTTTTTATTTTTCATTACCTCTATAAACCTATCACTTATTCTATCTGGATATATAGAACCTATCCTTATTCTAGTAATTCCTTCAATTTTTACAATTTCTTCTAATAATTCTTCAAAAGTTCTTGGCATATCTAAGTCTTTTCCATAATCACCTATATTAATACCAATAAGAATTATCTCTTTATATCCCTCTAAAGATAATTTTCTTGCTTCCTCTAGGATATTTTGGAAATCTCTAGACCTACTTCTCCCTCTTCCAAAAGGTATTTTACAATAGGAACAAAAGTTATTGCAACCATCTTGTATTTTTATATAAGCTCTTGACATCTCTCTTAAAGTAGAAAACTCTAACTCTTTATATTTTTTCTCCATAAAGATATCAGAAATCATTAAATGATTTTTTACCTCGTTTTTTTCTAATTCTTTTACAAGATTTACTATTTCCTCTTTATTACTGTTTCCTACTACATAATCTACTTCATCTATATTTAATAACTCTTCCCCATTAGTTTGAGCATAGCACCCTGTTACTATAACTTTACTTTTGGGATTGTTTTTCTTTGCTCTTCTCAGTATATTTCTTGTTTTTTTATCAGCTATTGATGTAACAGTACAAGAATTTACTATATAATAATCTGAATATTCTTCAAATTCTACATTTTCATACCCTAGATTCATAAGTTTTGTTTTTAAACTCTCAGTTTCATACTGATTAACTTTACAACCTAAAGTATAAAAAGCTACTTTTTTATTTAAACTCATTGATTAGTATTCCTCCTACTACAATACTTGCAGTCTCCGCTCTCAAAATATTTCTACCTAAAGTTACTATATTTGTCTTTTCAATGCTCTTTAAAAACTCAATTTCTTCTGTATCAAATCCACCTTCTGGCCCAATAATATATAAAATCTTCTTAGGATTTGTCGTTAAATTTTTAAAAAGTGTTTTTAATTTTTTATCTTCTTCACATTCATATGGAACTATGATTAAATCATATTTTGAAAAATCTATATCTTTTAATTTAGTTAAATTTTCTATTTTTAAAAATTTAGTTCTTTGACATTGTTTAACAGCTTCTCTTGAAATTACATCCCATTTATCTTTTTTCTCATTTAATTTTACTATTGTTCTTTTAGTTTCTAATGGTATTATTTTATCTACACCTACTTCTGTAAGTTTTTGGATAGTTAATTCCATCTTATCATTTTTTATTACTGAAATTCCTGCTGTAATTTCAACCCCGTCTTCTTGAGCTACTTTTTTTTCTGTTATTTCTAAAAAAATCTCTTTTTTTTCTATAGTTTGAACTCTGCAAATATATTCATTTTCGCCATCTACAGCTCTTATAATATCATCTTCTTTAATTCTAAAAGAATTTTTCAAATGATTAATATCATTTTTGTCTCTAACTTCTATTATATTTCCTGATATATCTTTTTTTTCTACAACTACTGTTATCATCTTTTATCCTCAAATTAAATTATATCTTTATTTTTAACTAAATCTTCTAAAGTAGTGGATTTTAGAATATCTTTCATAGCACTATCTAATCTATTCCAAATACAAGTCCCATTACACCCATCATTTGAACACTCTTTAGTTTCTTTTACATTTTCATTACAATTAATTATTCTATCATCATCATCTAAAATTTTATATATTCTATAAAGAGTGATTTCATTTGGATTAATTAATAATTTATACCCACCATTTGGTCCTCTTTTTCCTTCAATTATATTTTCATTTTTTAATTTGTTTAGTATTTGTTCTAAATATTGTATAGAAATATCCTCTTTTTCAGATATCTCTTTTATTCTTACCATCTTTCCTTTTAAACTTTCTTCTACTATATACACTAAAGCTTTTAATCCATACCTAACTTTTGTGTTTATTTTCATTTTCTTACTCCTTATCTTTAAAATACTCTCTACATTTCTCTGTAACAACTCTTCCTCTAGGAGTTCTTTTAATATATCCTTTTTTTACTAAATAAGGCTCATAAACTTCTTCTATTGTTCTTCTATCCTCTCCCAATAAAAGTGAAAGAGTTTCTATTCCTACAGGTCCACCATTATAATTTTCTAACATAGAGTTTATAATTCCTCTATCTAAATCATCTAATCCCTCTTTATCTATTCCTAATAACTCTAAAGAATCTAAAACTATTTTTTTAGTGATTATTCCATTTCCTTTTATTTCAGCATAATCTCTTATTCTTTTTAAAAATCTATTAGCTATTCTAGGCGTTCCTCTGCTTCTTCTAGCTATTTCTAAAGCTCCCTCTTTACTGATTTCTACCTCTAAAACTTTTGCTCCTCTTATTAAAATTTCTACTAATTCTTCATCTGTATAATACTCCATTCTATGAGTTACTCCAAATCTATCTCTTAATGGAGAACTTAAAAGCCCAGCTCTTGTTGTAGCTCCTATTAATGTAAAAGGTGGTAACTCTATTCTTATAGATTTAGCTGAAGGACCTTTACCTATAATAATATCTAACTCCCCATCTTCCATAGCTGGATATAAAATTTCCTCTACAGATGTATTAAGTCTATGTATCTCATCAATAAATAATATATCATTTTCTTCTAAAGACGTTAAAATAGCAGCTAAATCCCCTGCTTTATCCAATACTGGTCCTGAAGTTATTCTTAAATTTGTTCCCATCTCATTAGCTATCACTCCAGCCAAAGTAGTTTTTCCTAATCCAGGAGGACCATACAATAATATATGATCTATACAAGAATTTCTTCTTTTAGCTGCTTCTATAAAAATCTTCATTTTTTCTTTTAATAATGATTGCCCAATATATTCATCAAAACGTTTTGGTCTAAGAGTTTTTTGTATTTCTTTTTCATTTTCCAACTCTTTTTCCGTAACAAATCTTTCCATTGTTCTCCTCTAAACATTCCTTATCTATTTTATAAACTATTATATCATTTATAATAGTTTTTTAAAAGTTTTTTTATAATATAATATATATTTATTTAAGATTACTCTTTATATTTTCTAAATAGAATTGTATTCTTTTTAAATATATAGTATAATATACAAAATAAAGATTTAAAAGGAGGATAAATAATGATAAAAAAAGTTTGGGGTATGTATTTCACTGGTACTGAAACTACAAAAAAAGTAGTCAATCATATAGGAAAAAATCTAGCAAATAAATTAAATGTTGAATTTGAGGAATATGATTTTAGTTTACCTTCTGTAAGAAAAGTAGAAAAATCTTTTACAACTGAAGATTTAGTTGTATTTGGAGTTCCTGTTATTGCTGGAAGAGTTCCTAACTTATTATTAAAATATTTAGATACTTTAAAAGGAAATGGAGCTCTTGCTGTTCCTGTAGTTTTATATGGAAATAGAAATTTTGATGATGCTTTAATAGAATTAAGAAATATCTTAAATGATAAAGGATTAAAACCAATTGCTGGAGGAGCTTTCATTGGAGAGCATTCATTCTCTACTATATTAGGAGCTGGAAGACCAGATGAAAAAGATATGGATATAGCTACATCTTTTGCTACAAGTATCTTTGAAAAAATTACTAGTAAAGATTTTGACCCTGATAAATTAGTAGAAGTAAAAGGAGAAACTCCTATTCGTTTCTATTATCAACCTAGAGATTCTAAAGGAAATCCAATAGATATTAGAAAAGTTAAACCAAAAACAAATAAAGACCTTTGTACAAAATGTGGAACTTGTGTAGCTATATGTCCAATGGGTTCTATTAATCCAGAAGATCCTAGTGATGTTTTTGGAATTTGTATGAAATGTTGTGCTTGTGTAAAAAGATGTCCTAATGGGGCTAAATATTATGATGATGCTAATTACTTATATCATCAACACGAATTAGAAGATCAATATGCTTCTACTAGAAAAGAACCTGAACTTTTCTTATAAAATTAAATAAACTATAATAAATAAAGGGTATTACAATTATGTAATACCCTTTGTATTTTTAGTTATTATTCTCCTGCTGTTCCATATTTTTCTAATAATTCTTTTGTTTCATTTCTTTCTAAATCAATTTCATATGATTTTATAGAAATTTTTATTCTTTGTTTTTCTTTATCTATTTCAATAATTTTTCCTTTTACAATATCTCCAACTTTAAATTTATCTCTTACATTTTTTATAAAATCTTTAGAAAGTAATTGTGTTGGAATAAATCCATCTACTCCCTCTTCTAAGTTTACAAATACTCCAAAATCTTGAATATTTTTGATTGGTTTTTCTACAACATCTCCAACTTTATAATTTCTTAAAGCTTTTTCCCAAGGACTTTCTTCTAAAGCTTTAATACTTCCTTTAATTTTTTTCTCATTAATATCTAATTCTGTTACTTGTAATTCAACTACTTCATCTTTTTTGAATTTTTTATTTCCTATCCAACAGAAATCAGCTTGATGAACAAAAATATCTACTCCCTCTTCTACTTCTATAAATATTCCATAAGGTTTAACTTCTGTTACTTTTCCAGAAACTTTATTTCCTACAGCATATTTAGTTTCAGCATTAGTCCATGGGTCCTCAGATAATTGTTTAATTCCTAATTTTAATTTTCTTGATTCTGGTTTAAATTCAAGAACTTTTACTTTTATAGTATCTCCTACTTTAACAAATTCATTGATAGATACTTTTTTCTTATTCCATGTTAAATCAGAAATATGAATTAATCCTTCAACCCCATCTAATATTTCAACAAGAACTCCATATGGTAATATCTTTGTTACTTTTGCATCTACTACATCTTCTACTTTATAAGTTTCTCCAGCTATATCCCAAGGATTTCTAGTTAAAGATTTTATTGAAAGTTTGATATTTTTCTTATCTTCTTCTAATTCAATAACTTTTACTGTTATTTTATCTCCAACATTATATCCTTCAATTTTTTCAGATTTTTTCCATGAAAGCTCAGAAATATGAATAAATCCTCTTAATTTTCCAATAGCTACTACTATTCCGAAAGGTAATATTTCAGTTACTACACCTTCTACTGTATCCCCTACAGAAATCTTTTCAAATTCTTCTTTTTTCTCTGCCATAACAACATCTTTTCTAGATACAGTTACTTTTTTACCTTTTTTATCTTCTTTGATTTCTTTTACCATAAATTCTAATTCTTTTCCTATTATTTCATTAGAATTTTTAGTTTCTGATAAAGATTTAGGTAAGAATGCTTGATGAGAATATATTTCTACAATATATCCACCTTTTATTTCTTTTAATACTTTTCCTACTATTTTTTCTTCATTAGTTGATGCTGCTTTGATTTTTTCCCATCCAAGTTCCATTTCTATTCTTCTTCTAGAACCTATTAAATACTCTCCTTCTGGAGTTTCTCCAACTAGCATAACCTCTATTTCATCACCAACATTATAGTCTGTTAATTCTTCAGTTCTAACTCTTACTGTAGTTGCTTCTCCAGGAACATCTAGAAAGCAAAAGTTTCTCTCTTTACTTTCAATACGTCCAACTACTTTTTTTCCATTCCCTCCTTCAGATGGTAGGTAATTTTCTAGTAGTTCTTCAAATTCATTATAATCCATGTTTGTCATCCAAGTTCCCCCTTATATATTTTTCTATCTCTATTATTATTTTTTCTGGTGTTGATGCTCCTGCCGTAATTCCAACCATAGAAATACCTTTAAACCAATTTAAATCTAATTGACTTTTATCTTCTATAAGATGACTATTCTCATTAATATTTTTAGATAATTCCAAAAGTTTTTTACTATTTGAACTAGTTTTATCTCCAACTACTAAAACTAATTCAACTTCAGAAGCAAGTTTTTCTACTGCTCTTTGTCTTTCATATGTAGCTCCACAAATTTTACTATAGATTTCTATATTTTTAAAATTCACCACAATATAATCTTTTATTTTAAAAAATATTTCTTTATTAAATGTAGTTTGTGTCAATAATGTATATGAAACTTTTTCATCAATCTTAAAATTAATAAATTCTTCATAGGAAGCAAATATCTTTATATTTTTACCAAAAGATATTATCCCCTTTACTTCTGGGTGGAACTTATCTCCAATAAAAAGTATTTCATTTCCTTTTTCTTCAGCTTCTATAAGAGCTTTCCTTATTTTTTCAACAAAAATACAAGTCGCATCATATAATTTACAATTACTTTTTTTTAAAATATTATAAATTTCTTTCGTTGTTCCATGGGCTCTTATTACAACTAAATCTTTTGGACTAAGGTTTATCTTTCCATTTAATAAGTCTTCTTCTAATAATATTTTAAACCCTTTTAAGACTAATTCATTTACAACATTTTTGTTATGAACTAACATCCCTAATATGTATATATTCTCAAATAAAGAATTATTTTTTTTGATAATTTTTTCACAAAGATTCACAGCTCCAGATACTCCAAAGCAAAATCCCATTTTTTCAGCTCTTTTTATTATCATAAAAATTATTCTTCTCCAAATTGCTCTACTTCTATAAGATTTCTTAAAGCTTCTAACATCTCATTTTCATCACTACCATTAGCTGTAAGTGTAAGTATTGAACCTTGTTCTGCTGCTAAAAGCATAAGTCCCATTATACTTTTTCCATTAATTTCTTCATCTTCATATTTTACTTTTATTTCAGAATTAAAATTTCCTGCTGTTTGAACAAAAAGTGAAGAAGGTCTAGCATGAAGTCCAGCTCTATTTTTTATCTCCACAGTAATTGTTTTCATAAACTATTACTCTCCTTTTTATAAATTTATATACTTAAATTTTTTAAACTACATACAAATAAATTATATATTATTTATAGCTATTTTTCAAACTTTTTCTAAAAAATCTTTATTTTATTTTCATAGAAAAATACAAAAAAAAGGATATTTTAACAATATTAATTTTATAACATTCAAATTAAAAAAAAACTTTACATAGAAATAAAATTATGATAAAATTGCTCCCATAAATATTTTTTATAAAATTGTATCTAAATATTATTTTTTTATATTTTAAATATATAGGAGGTTTTTTCATGAAAAATATGTTAGAAGCTTTTGGAAAAAATTACTTTTCTGAATTAGAGCTTAAAAGTAGAGTGCCAAGTTCTATCTTTAAAGAATTCAAAGCTGTCCAAAGAGGAGAAAAAGAATTATCTATTTCTGTGGCTGAAGTTATAGCTAATGCTGTAAAAAACTGGGCTACTGAAAAAGGAGCTACTCACTTTACTCATTGGTTCCAACCTCTTACTGAATTAACTGCTGAAAAGCACGAATCCTTTATCTCTGTATCTTCTGATGGAAATATTTTATCTCAATTTTCAGGAAAAGAACTTATAAAAGGAGAAGCCGATTCCTCATCTTTCCCTAATGGTGGCCTTCGTTCTACTTTTGAAGCAAGAGGCTATACAGCTTGGGATATCTCTTCTCCAATGTTTCTAAGAGGACCTGAAAAAGCTAAAACTTTATTTATACCAACAGCTTTAATAGGTTATCATGGAGAAACTCTTGATAAAAAAGTTCCTCTTTTAAGGTCAATAAATACAGTTACAAAAGAAGCTTTAAGAATTAAAAGAGCTTTAGGTGACTATAAATCTAGTAAGATTGATGTTACTCTTGGTATAGAGCAAGAATATTTCCTTATTGAAAAGTCTTTCCTTGAAAAAAGAGAAGATTTAATGTTTACTGGTAGAACTTTATTTGGTTCACTGCCACCTAAAGGACAAGAGTTAAGTGACCATTATTATGGAGCTTTAAAAGAAAAAGTAGAAGTATTTATGGCTGAGTTAGACGCTGAAATGTGGCAACTTGGAGTTATGGCTAAAACTAAACATAACGAAGTGGCTCCAAATCAGTTTGAATTAGCTGTAATGTATTCTTCAGCCAATGTAGCAGCTGACCAAAATCAACTTTGTATGGATATGATAAAAAGAGTAGCAGATAGACATGGTTTAGCTGCTTTACTACATGAAAAACCTTTTGAAAAAGTAAATGGTTCTGGAAAACATTGTAACTGGTCTTTAAGTACTGATACTGGCGAAAATTTATTAGACCCTGAAAATGTTTCTAAAGGAAATTTAGATTTCTTAGTATTTTTAACAGCTATTATAGAGGGTGTTGATAGATATGGTGAAGTTTTAAGAGTATCTACTGCTACTCCTGGAAATGATCATAGACTTGGAGGTTCTGAAGCTCCTCCAGCTATAATTTCAATATTTATAGGGGAGCCTTTACAAGAATTATTAGAAAATGTTGATAAAATCAATGTTAACAAAACTAAAACAGAATCTATCGAGCTAGGAACATATAACTTCCCAAAAATTCCTAAAGACAGTTCTGATAGAAATAGAACTTCTCCTTTTGCTTTTACTGGAAATAAGTTTGAATATAGAATGCCTGGTTCTAGTGCTTCTCCAGCTACTCCTGTTTTTATGATAAATACTATAGTAGCTGACATTTTAAGAGAATATGCTGATATCTTAGAAAAAATAGAAGATAAATCTACTATAAATGATGAAGTTATCAAACTAGTAAAAGATAGATACAATAAACATAAAAGAATTATTTTTAATGGAAATGGATATGATGATGCTTGGGTTAAGGAAGCTGAGAATAGAGGATTACCAAATTTAAGTTGTACTGTTGAAGCTTTACCTGTTTATAAAAAAGATTCTACTATAGAATTATTTGAAAGAAACGGAGTTTTAAGTAGAGAAGAATTAAATTCTATATTTGTCATCTATACAGAAAGGTATAATAAACAATTAAAAATAGAAACTACTACAGCCATAAGAATGGCTAGAAACGAAATATATCCAGCTATAATGAGATACATGAATAATATTGCTACTTCTATAAGAAATATCCAAGAAGCTTTAGGTAGTGACTATGAACAATGTGTTGCTGGAGATAAAAAACATCTTCTAAAAGTTATAAATGGAAAAGACCATTTAAGAAGTTCTTTAGCTGAATTAGAAAAAGATTTTGCTGAAGCAATAAGTATTAAGGACCAATATGAAAGAGCTAAATATTATAACTCTCATGTTGTTCCAAGACTTAAACATTTAAGAGAATGGGTTGATGTATTAGAACATCTTTGTGAAAAATCTTTATGGCCATTCCCTGTATATGAAGATTTACTATTCAAATTATAATTTAATAAATTTTAGTTAATAAACAAAAATCACTCTTCTATCTAAAAAGATAAAAGAGTGATTTTTTATAATATTGAACACTTATAAAAAATTTTTTTAATAATAAATAATAACATTTTATCTTTTATTTATAAAATTAAAAATTTTTATAATTTCTTATAATTATTAAATAATATTATATTTTCTTTTTTAAAAAAATTATTATATAATAATATATTAAAGGAGGTTATTATGAAATATTTAGGGGAATTTTTTGCACTTATAACAGCTTTAGGCTGGGCTTTAAGTTCATTATTTTTTGAACATGCTTCAAAAAGAACTGATAGTGTTTCAGTTAATGTAATAAGATTAGTTTTTGGAATTGTTTTTTTAGGAAGTTTTACTCTCATAAACAGAGGAATATTTTTACCAACCGATTCTACTGTATATAATTGGAAGTGGTTAGGATTATCTGGCTTTGTAGGTTTATTTTTAGGTGATTTATTTTTGTATGAAGCCTATACTTTAATAGGAGCTAGAATATGTATGCTTTTCATGACTATGACTCCTCTTATAGTAGGAATATTTGGATATCTATTTTTAGGTGAAACTCTAACTTTACTTCAAATTTTGGCTATGATAATTACTTGTAGTGGAGTTTTACTTGTAGTAATCAAACCTAAAAATAAAACTGATGAAAAAAAATTCTCTACTAAAGGAATTTTATTTATATGTATAGCAACAATTTTTGAAGCTACAGGAATAGTTCTTACTAAAATGGGTTCAATGGGATACGACCCTAGTTCCTCTACTCAAATAAGAATGATTTGTGCATTAGGAGTATTTATATTATTCCTTACTTATAAAAAATTATGGAATAGAGTTTTTAAAGCTACAAAAGATAAAAAAGGAATATTATTAATAATGGGTGGAACTATAACAGCTACAGCAGGAATAACATTTTTAGTAGCTGCTCTTAATTTGGGACATGCTGGTATTATCTCTACTATATCTTCTACAAGTCCTATTTTAATAATTCCTATCTCATATTTTATTTTTAAAGAAAAAGTAAAATTAAAAGAGATAATTGGAGCTTGTATTTCTGTACTTGGAATTGTTTTATTTTTCTTATAAAAAATATTTTTTAATTATATAAATAAAAAAAGACTGAAATAAACTGTAAAAGTTTACAACAGTCTTTTTTATTAAAAAGCTAATTATTAATCTTCCCAACAATCAGCATTTTTTATTTCTGGTACATTTTTAGATTTGAATACAGGGTCTACACCTTTATCTCTTTGCTCTTGATAATCTTTAATAACAGCAAAAGCAATTTTTGAAAGGATAGCTATTGTAATTAGATTCATTGTAGCCATAAGTCCCATAAATAAATCTGCTAAGTCCCAAACAATTTGAATATGAGCTACACATCCAAATAATACCATTCCAACTACCATTATTCTATAAATAGTTAACCAACCTTTATTAGCTTTTATAAACTCTATGTTAGTTTCTCCATAGTAATAATTCCCAATTACAGAAGAAAAAGCAAAGAATAATATACAAGCAGCTATAAATATTGAACCCCAAGAACCAACTTGAGAAACTATAGCATCTTGAGTTAATTGAATTCCATTAGAACTTCCAGAAGTATAGTTTCCTGAAATTAAAATTATAAAAGCTGTACAAGAGCAAATTACTATTGTGTCTGTAAAAATTCCCAATGCTTGAACTAAACCTTGTTTTACAGGATGAGATACATCTGAAGTAGCTGCAGCATTAGGGGCACTTCCCATTCCAGCTTCATTAGAGAATAATCCTCTTCTGATTCCTTGCATTATAACAGCTCCAAATAATCCTCCAGCTACTGGTTTAAATCCAAAAGCACTACTAATAATTAAAGAAAAAATAGATGGAATAATTGCTATATTTTTCAATATTATAAATATAGCTACAAAAATATAAGCTACAGCCATAACTGGTACAAGTACTTCTGCCACACGAGCTATTCTTCTAACTCCACCAAAAATTATAACAGCTGTAACCACAGCTAAAACAATTCCAACATGTAATCTTTGAATATTAAAGGCTTTTTCAAAAGCAAATGATATTGTATTAGCTTGAACAGAGTTAAATATCAATCCATAAGTTATAGAAATAAGAATAGAGAATACAACTCCCATCCATCTTTTTCCTAAGGCCTTTTCCATATAATAAGCTGGTCCACCTCTAAAATGTTCTCCATCTTTTACTTTATAAACTTGAGCTAGAGTACATTCTATTAAACTTGAACTAGCTCCTATAAGAGCTATAAGCCACATCCAAAATACAGCCCCTGGTCCTCCAATAACTATAGCTATAGCAACACCAGCTAAGTTTCCTGTTCCTACACAAGAAGCTATTGAAATACAAAAAGCTTGGAATGATGAAATTCCATTCTTTGAACTAGAATTTTTTCCTCCTAAAAGTTTTAACATTTCTCCTATAAGTCTAATTTGAATAAATCCTGTTTTTAGTGAGAAATAGAATCCTAATACTAGAAGTAAAGCAATTAGTAAATATGAATACAACCAAGTATTAACTGTTCCCACAAAATTTGATAAAACTTCCATTTTTCCTCCTTAGTTTTTTAAAATATTGTTAAGTTTAGTTCTTTTGATAGTTCTTCTAATAAAGCAACTCCTGCTACAGAATTTCCTTTTTTATCTAATGATGGTCCAAAAACTCCTATTCCCATTTTACCAGGAACTACTGAAACAATTCCCCCTCCTACTCCACTTTTAGAAGGAATTCCAACTCTTACTGCAAATTCTCCTGAGTTATCATACATTCCACAAGTAACCATCAAAGTTTTTATTATTGTAGCTATTCTTGTACTTATAACTTGTTCTCCTGAACTTAGTTTTCCACTTCTTGCTAAAAATAATCCTATTTTAGCTAAATTTTTGGCAGTTACTTCTATTGAACATTGTTTAAAATATACATCTAAAGCATCTTCTACATTTCCTTCTATAATACCCTGACTTTTTAAGAAATAACCCATAGCTCTATTTTTATTTCCTGTTTCTGATTCTCCACAATAAATCTTATAATTTACATCTAAAGTCTCATCTTCTGTTATTTTTCTAATAAAATCTAATAATCTTTGAAATTTTTCTCTAGCGTCTCTTCCATGAATCATAGAACTTACGGCTATAGCTCCAGCATTTATTAAAGGATTGTATGGTTTTTTTCTACTTGAAGTTTCTAATTTCGTTATAGAATTAAATGGGTCTCCTGTAGGTTCCATTCCCACTTTTGAAAAAACATACTCTTCTCCATTATCTAAAATAGCTAACATTAAACTTAAAATTTTAGATATACTTTGAATAGTGAATTTTACATCATAGTCTCCAGCACCAAATTCCTCTTGATCTATATTATAAATATAAACTCCTAAAGCATCTTTTTTAGCTTTATCTAGTTCTGGAATATAATTAGCTACTTCACCTAATTTTGTTTTTCCTAGATTTTTTTTCACTAAATTCCTTAATAAATCTTCCATTTTTCCTCCAAAATATTTTTTTATGAAACTCTTTTATCATATTTTAAATATATAACCTTCTGACAAATATGTCAATAAAAATTTTAAATTATTGTTATATATTTTTTTTATAATCTAAATATTTCTTTTAGTTATTTTATTTTTTATGTTTTTTTATAGTTTTATCATAAATAAAATATATGCCTTTTTCAAATTTTGTATATAGTTCTTTTAGTTAGCTAATATCCCCATTCTAAATAAAATTTGTGTTATTATAAATATAACTGGAAAACTTATTATAGTTCTTAATATAAAAAATTTTAATGTATCCCAAAAATCAAATCCTATTTTTGAAGCAACCAATATCATTCCTGTTTCACTCAAAAAGATTAATTGAGCAAAAGATAAAGTTCCAATCAAAAATCTTGCCATTTCACTTGGTACACTTTCTATTAATAATGAAGGTAAATACATGTCTGAAAATCCAACTATCATTGATGGAGCCATAACTTCAGCTACTTTTTCTGAGAACCCAAGTAACTTTAATATTGGAACTAATGGCATTGATATTATATTAAAAATAGTCGTATGTTCTGCTATAACAAGTCCTAAAGTTCCCATAAACATTATTACAGGAATAAAAGTAATATAAAGTATCCCAACCTTTTTTATAGAATCTAATAGAATTTTAATTTCATTAGCTTTTTGAGCTGTTTCTGTAGCTTTTTTAACAGCTACAAGAACAGAAGTACTAGCTTCTTCTCCTCTAAAATCTTTTCCTAAATAATATTCATCTTTAAATTTTTTTAAAGGTAATCTTGCTATTATTATTCCAGCAATAACTGTTGAAAAAGCTATTGTAGCATAGAAAATTATAAATCTATCTGATAATCTTAATAAATCTGAAACTACTGCAGCAAATGATATTCCAACTATTGAAAATGATGTAGCTATTATTACAGCTTCTCTTTGAGTATAATATCCCTTTTGATATTGTTCATCTGTTACTACTATTCCTATTGTTCCATCTCCTAAAAATGAAGCTATGGCATCTATTGCAGCATATCCTGGAACTTTAAAAACTTTTCTCATAAATGGAGCTATTAATACTCCAATAAATTCAACAAGACCAAAAGCTGTAAGTAATGGCATTAGTAAAACCCCTACACAAAATGTTACCATTAATGATGGCAATAAATCATTTGCCATCATTCCACCTGTATTCGGGTCTAATATTATACTTGGCCCTACACCATAATGAACCATTAAAAAGAAAATTGCTCCTAATATTCTAGCTGTTCCATTTATAGGCCCACATACAAAAAATTCTTGAAAATATTTATTTTTAAAATCTCTTTTTATAAATCCTAAAATAGTTCCTAATATAGTTACACAAGATACTATAACTACTAACACTCTTATTTCTTCTATATATCCATCTATTATTATAGATTTTATATGTCCCATTAAAATAGATGATTCTTCACCAATTTTAAAAGGTGCTAAAAAGGCTAGTATTCCTAAAATAGAATAAAATAAAAATTTAAAAATTGCCATTTCTCCTCCTAATTATAAAATTATTTTTTAAAGATATCTATATTGACATCTACTGTTATTTCTAATTCTTTTAAAGAAAATAATTTTTCTATTCCCTCTTTAGGACTTCTCCACCTATATGGAGTCATGTTAAATAGACTTTTTATACTTTCATTTTCTTTTATATAAGTTTTATATTTACAATTCTTAGTTTCTATATATTCAAATATTTTTAAATCTCCTATTGGAGAATAAAAATCTTTCTTTACATTTTCATATACTACTTCTTTCATCTCAACTAAATGATTTTCTCCTGTAGATACTATTATTAAATATCCACCTTTTTTTAGACATCTCATCTTCTCTTCTGGAATAATCTTAGCAAACATACATATAATAAAATCTAAACTCTCATCCTCTAAAGGAAGATTTGAAGCACTAGCTACTATCCATTCAATGTCTTTATTTTTCTTTGAAGCCACCAAAATAGCTTCTTTTGATATATCTATACCTATTATTCTATTTTCTATTTTCCTTTCACTTAAAAATTTTTTTAATCTTTCTGTATAATATCCCTCTCCACAACCTATATCCAATATATTAATATTATTTTTTGTTAAAAGTGACATTATCGTTTCATTTACCTTTTTTGATATTCCTTGATAATAACCTTTTTCTAAAAAATTTTTTCTACTAATTACCATATCTTTATCATCACCAGGATTTTTACTATGTTTTTGATTATCTAATAATAAATTTACATATCCTGATTTAGATATATCATAAGTATGATTATTTTTACAAGAATAACTTTTTCCATTTTTTATTAATTTTTCTTTACATTTTGGACAAATTTTGATTTCTTCCATTATTTTTATCCCTCTAAAATCTCTTTTATTTTTTTATTTAATAATTTATATCCTTCTGGACTTAAATGAACTCCATCAGCACTATATTTATTATCTATTATTCCCTCTTCATTTAAAAATAAATTATGTATCATTAATTTTTCTACAAACATTTGATTTCTCAATAAAAAATTTAAGTTTTTTATTTTTTTATTTTTGTCCTTATACATTGTTGGCAATACAGACACTAAAATAATTTTTCTAAATCTTTCCTTTAATATATCTATTATTTTTAATAAATTATTAAAGATTTTTTCAGAAGGAATATCCCCTAATATATCATTAACTCCTATCATTAAAACTACTGTATCGCCTTTTATATCTTTTCTATCTTCAAGAAGCCATAATACATCTCTAGAATAAAATCCCGGAACTCCATAATTTTTTACATTTGGATAATTATTCCAAGCAGTTATACTATCACCTAAAAAAATTACCTCTTCCATATTTTCTCCTTAAGATAAGTTTTATTTTTAGAAATCAATCTATTATACCACATAATCCATTATTTGTCCTCTAATATTTTTCATTAACTTCATTTTTATGTAATTTTATTGACACATAAAATACATATTAATCTGATAAAATGCCTTTTAAAATTTTTGTTGGATATTTCTATTCTTTATGATAAAATATCTAGTATTTTATACAAAAATTTATGTGGAGATGATTTTTAAATGAAAAAAAATAAAGCTATCTTTTTAGATAGAGATGGTACTATCAATATTGATAAAGATTATATGTATCGTATTGAAGATTTTGAGTTTGAACCTAAAGCAGATGAAGCTTTAAAAATTTTAAATGATTTAGGATATATTCTTATTGTAGTAACTAATCAATCTGGTATTGCTAGGGGATATTATACTGAGCAAGATGTTCAAACTCTTCATGAAAATCTTTCAAAAATTTTGAAAGAAAAAAATATAAATATATCTAAATTTTATTATTGTCCTCATCATCCTACTAAAGGAATTGGTGAATATAAATTAGATTGTTTTTGTAGAAAACCATATCCAGGAATGATATTAAAAGGAATAGAAGAATTTAATATAGACCCTTCTCTTTCTTTTATGATAGGAGATAAATTGTCTGATGTTGAAGCTGGACTAAAAGCAAATGTAACTTCTGTAATTTTAAAAACTAGAAATGATATAGATTTTTCATCTTTATCAGAAAACATTTTAATTTTTGATTCTTTGTATGATTTTGCTATAAATTTAAAAAAATTAAATAATAATTAAATTACAAAAATATTTTATTTTTTATTGTAAAATAATCACTAAAAGTGTTAAAATATAAATTGACGCTTTAACTTTTTTTATAAATCTAACAAAGGAGATTTAATTTTTATAACAATGAAAGAATTATTAAAATTAATAGAAGAAAAATTTCATAAAACTTTTAAAATAGATAATATTTCAAAAGTTGAAATAGATAGTAGAAATATCAAAAAAGGAGACTTATTTTTTGCTATTAATAATGGTAGAAACTATATTGAAAATGTTTTAAAAACAGAAGATACTATTGTTATATGTGATGATAATAAATGGAAAAATCATGAAAGAGTTATTGTGGTAGAAGATACTATAAAAGCTATACAATCTATCGCCAAAGATTATCGTAAAAGATTAAATATTAAATTAGTAGGTATTACTGGCAGTGAGGGAAAAACTACTACAAAAGATATAATTCATGGAATTTTATCTTCTAAATATAAAACAAAAAAAACAGTAGGAAATTATAATAATCATATTGGCCTTCCCTTTACAATATTACAACTAGATGAAAATGATGAGTTTGGAGTAATCGAAATGGGAATGAGTCACAAAGGAGAAATTTCAGCTCTATGTGATATTGCTAATATAGATTATGGAGTCATTACAAATATTGGTGATTCTCATCTTGAATTTATGATTAATAGAGATAATGTATTTTTAGAAAAAAGTCAAATCAAAAACTATATTTCAGAAAAAAATTTTTTTATTTTTGGAGATGATGTTTATTTAAAAAATCTTTCTGGAAATAAAATTGGTTTTAATGAAAATAATGATTTTGTTATAAGTGATTATTCTGAAACAATAGATGGAGTTAATTTTTCTGTAAATTCTAACTCTTACTCTTTTAAACTTAATGGTAAACATAATTGTATTAATGCTTCTATTGGAATAGCTCTTGGTCTTTCATTAGGTTTAACTTCTTCTGAAATTCAAAAAGGTCTTAATTTAGTTCAAGTAACTCCAATGAGATTTCAAAAAATAGAAAAGGATGGAATTTTATATATTAATGATGCTTATAATGCTAGCCCTGTATCTATGAAAGCCTCTTTAGAAACTTTTAATAGAATTAATTTTTCTAAAAAGAAATTAGCAATTCTTGCTGATATGGGTGAAATGGGAAAAGATGAAATTTTCTATCATGAGGATGTTTTAAATTTTGCTAATAATACAGATATTGATACTATTATTATTTTAGGTTCTTTAATGAAAGAAGCTTATAAAAATATAAAATCAAATAAATTTATTTTAGTTGAAAATAAAGATGAAATTAAAAAATTAATAAAAAATAATTTTTCTGATAGAGTTATTTTATTAAAAGGTTCTAATTTTAATCATTTATGGGAAATCATCTAGTTTGAGGAGAGAAAATGTTATATATTTTAAGTGAATTAAATAATAATTTAAATTTTTTGAAATCTATATATTTAAGAATTTCAATAGGATTTGTTCTTTCATTTTTAATTGTCCTTATTTTAGGAAAACCATTTATAAAATATTTAAAAAAAATTAAATTTGGAGAAGAAATAAGAGAATCAGGTCCAGCTTCTCATTACTCTAAAAAAGGAACTCCTACTATGGGAGGAGTTCTTATGATTTTTGGTGCTTTGCTTTCTTCTTTGATTATTTGTGATTTAAAAAATAAATTTGTTATCTTACTTATAATTACTACACTCCTTTTTAGTGCTATTGGTTTTATAGACGATTACAAAAAATTTACAGTAAATAAAGATGGGTTAGCTGGGAGAAAAAAATTACTTCTTCAAACTATTATTGCTGTTATAGTTTGGATATTTATAAAAGAATTTGGAATTACAGGTAATAAAATTATTGACTTCTCAATTATAAATCCTCTTTGGTCAGGTTCTCATATATATATAGGTAGTTTTTTGATGTTAATATTTACAATTCTAGTTATCAATGGTACATCAAATGCTGTTAATATTACTGATGGACTTGACGGACTTGCTACTATGCCTGTTATAATCAGTTGTAGTATTTTAACTACTATTGCTTATTTTAGTAGTCACTTTGAATTAAGTTCTCATTTAAGATTATTTTATATTGTTGGAGCTGGAGAAATAGCTGTTTTTCTTTCAACTATAATAGGAGCTGGACTTGCTTTCTTATGGTATAATTGTTATCCTGCTCAAATATTTATGGGTGATACAGGTTCTCTTACTCTTGGAGGAATAATTGGAGTTATAGGAATTATTTTAAAACAAGAGTTACTTATCCCTATAATTGGTGGAGTTTTTGTTATGGAAGCTGTTTCTGTTATGTTACAAGTTGGTTCTTATAAATTAAGAAAAAAAAGAATATTTAGAATGGCTCCTATCCATCATCATTTTGAATTAATGGGAATTCCTGAATCTAAAGTAACTTTTAGATTATGGATAATGGCACTAATTTGTGGAGGAATAGCATTAAGTATTGTAAGACTTAGAGGTATATTATAATTTATAATTAATTTTGGAGGTAATAATTATGGAAAAAGCCATTGTTTTTGGAAATGGTGTTAGTGGTAAGGGTGCAAAAAAATTACTTGAATCAAAAGGAGTTGAAGTTGTTTTAGTAGATGATAATAGTGGTGTTAAGTCATCTGATGCAGTTAAAATATTAGCTGAAATAAATCTTTTTATTAAAAGTCCTGGTATCCCTTTTGATAATGAATTAGTAAAAAAAGCTTTAGATTTAGGAATTGAAGTTATAGATGAAATTGAATTAGGTTATAGATATATTGTTGAAAAAAAACTACCTACTAAAATAGTGGCTATTACAGGAAGTAACGGAAAAACTACAACTACTTCTAAAACTACTGAATTATTACAAAAAGCTGGATTTAAAGCTATGCATGCTGGTAATATAGGAAATTCTTTTGCTGAATTACTTTTAGAAAATCCTGACCTTGATTATGCAGTTTTAGAATTAAGTTCTTTCCAGTTAGAAGGAATCAAAAATTTTAAACCTTATATATCTTTAATTGTAAATCTATCTCCTGACCATCTTGATAGATATGCTGTAGTTGAAGATTATTATGAAGCTAAATTTAATATTTGTAAAAATCAAAAAGATAATGATATCTTTATTTATAATGTAAATGATGATGAAACTATGAAAAGGATTCCATCAAAAGTATTCTGTGATACAAGAACTATAACTGTTGGAAAAAATAAAGAAATTGCTAATTGTTTTGAAGAAAATGGTTGGGTTCTTTATAATGGCGAACAAATTTTAGAAGTTGACAAACTTTCTTTAAAAGGAAAACATAATTTAGAAAATTCTCTTTTCATTATTACAATTGGAAAAATTTTAAATATATCTAATGAAGTTATACAAAATTGTTTATATAATACAAAATCTTTAGAACACAGAATGGAATTATTTTATAAATGGGGAAATACAATATTCATAAATGATTCTAAAGGAACTAACTTAGATTCTACAAATTTTGCTATTGCTGCTTATAAAGGTTCTATCCTTATCTGTGGTGGTAAAGATAAAGGTTTACCTTTAGATAGTATGATCGAAAATATAAAACTTAACATTAAAAAAGTTTATTTAATAGGAAAAATGGCTAATAGAGTTGAAAAATCTCTTTTAGAAGCTAATTATTCAAAAGAAAATATTTTTAACCTTGGAACATTGGAAAATGTACTAAAACATATTAAAGAAAATATAACTTTAGAAGATAAAGAAGTAGTTTTACTTTCTCCTTCAACTTCTAGTTATGACCAATTTAAATCTTTTGAACATAGAGGAAAAGTTTTTAAAGAATTAGTTGAAGAAATATTTGTTGGAGGAGAAATATTGTGAAAATAGTTATTACAACAGGAGGTACTGGAGGGCATATTTATCCTGCTTTATCTGTAGCTAAAGAATTTCAAAAAAGAGGACATGAAGTTACTTTTGTTGGTAGTTCCTCAAGAATGGAAAAAGATTTAGTTCCAAAATTTGGAATTAAATTTATAGGTTTAAATATTAGACCTGGAAAATCTATCAAAAATATTATTTCTATTTTATTTTTAATTCTACATTGTATTAAATATATAAGCAGAGAAAATCCTGATGTTATCATAGGATTTGGAAATTATATCTCTTTTCCTATGATATGTGCTGCTTTTATTAAAAGAAAAAAAATATACCTTCAGGAACAAAATGCTAGTATAGGAATGACTAACAAACTTTTCTATAGATTTGCTGAAAAAGTATTTTTAGCTTTTAATTCTACTTTTGAAGAATTACCTATAAAATTTCAAAATAAATTTAAAGTAACAGGAAATCCTTTGAGAGAAGAAATCTATAAAATAAATAAGCAAGAAGAAAGAGAAAAATTAAAAGTATCTCCTGATGAAAAAATCTTAGTTATAACAGGTGGAAGTTTAGGAGCTAAAAGTATCAATGAAGCTGTAGCTAAATATTGGGATGAATTAGAAAATAAAAAAGGACTTAGAATTTACTGGGCTACTGGTACTAAAAATTATGAGGATATCTTAAAAGATTTAGAAATAAAAAATGTCAATCATGTTGTAAAACCTTATTTTGATAATCTTATCAATGTTATGGCTGCGGCTGATTTAATTATTTGTAGAGCTGGGGCTTTAACTATATCTGAAATTATTCAACTTGAAAAGCCATCAATATTAATTCCTTATAATTCTGTCAAAGTTGGACAATATGAAAATGCTATGATATTAAAAGAAGCTGGGGGAGCTCTTATTTATAATGATAAAGAGGTTGATGAAGCTATTGAAACTGCTTTAGAAATCCTAGAAAGTGAAAATATTTTACATAAAATGGGGAATAATGTTAAAAATTTAAAAACAAACAATGCTACAAAAACAATTGTAGATACAATTGAAATTTGGAGGAATAATTAATGAAAAATATCTTTTTTGTTGGCATCAATGGTATAGGAATGAGTGGACTAGCACAAATAATGAAAACATTAGATTATAATGTTTCTGGTTCAGACCCATCTAATAGTTATCTATCTGAAAAGATGAAAAATCAAGGTATCAATATCTTTTCTAAACATGAAAGTAAAAATATTGATAATATTGATACTCTTGTGGTTTCTACAGCTATCGGAGAAAATAATCCTGAATATAAAAGAGCTAGAGAAAATAATCTTACTATCATTAAAAGAGGAGAACTTTTGGCTACTCTTTTAAATAAGAAAACAGGAATTGCTGTAGCTGGTACTCATGGTAAAACAACAACTAGTTCTATGCTTTCATCTGTTTTATTAGAAAAAGACCCTACTATAGTAGTAGGAGGAATTATTCCTGAAATTAGTTCTAATGCTAGATGTGGTAAGAGTGATTTATTTGTAGCTGAAGCTGATGAAAGTGATAACTCTTTCTTATTTATGAAACCTAAATATTCTGTTATTACAAATATAGAGGCTGACCATTTAGAAAAACATGGTTGTTTAGATAATATTATTAACTCATTTAACACTTTTGCTTCTCAAACTTCTGAAGAAGTTATTATATGTGAAGACTGTCCAAATTGTAATGAGATAATTAAAAATCATTCAGTAAAAACTTATAGTTTAATCAATAAAAAGGCTTTTCTTTTTGCTGATAATATAAGAGTTTCTGGTAAAAAGACTCATTTTGATGTATATATAGATGGAAAATATCAAGGAGAATTTATTTTAAGCATCCCTGGAAAACACAATGTTTATAACTCTTTACCTGTTATATATTTAGGTTTAAAATTTGGAGTTTCTAAAGAAAATATTAAAAATTCTATATCTAACTTTACAGGTGCTAAAAGAAGATATGATATTTTATTAGATAAAGAAAATGTCAAAGTAATAGATGATTATGGACATCATCCTACTGAAATAAGAGCTACTCTTGAAGGAGCTAAAAGTATTGAAAATAAAGAAATTACTGTTATTTTCCAACCTCATAGATTCAGTAGAGTTAAATTTTTATTAGACCAATTTGAAGGAGCTTTCGATAAAGCTGATGAGCTTATTCTTTTACCTGTTTACAGTGCTGGAGAAAAAGATGAGTTTGGAGTTACTATTGAAAATCTTTTTGAAAAAATAAAACATCCTAATTCAAAAATTATATTTTCTGAAAGTGAATTAGAAAAAGATATCCTATCTAGAAATATTCCTAGAACATATATATTTATGGGAGCTGGAAATATTTCTAGTTTTGCTCATTCTATTGCTGATAAACTTAAATAATTATTGAAAGGTTTAATATGATTATAACTAAAGATTGTAATATGAAAAATCATTCTAGTATGAAAATTGGTGGTGTAGCTAGACAATTTATTGAAATAGAGAATAAAGAAGAATTATATCCACTATTGAAAAATTTAAAAAATTATTTTATAATAGGAAATGGGACTAACCTCCTTCTATCTGATGATTTTTTGGATTTTGATTTTATTTCATTAAAAAAATTACGTAAAATTTCTATTATTGATGAAAATAGATTAAATGTAGAAGCTGGTTTAGATTTTCCTCTTTTTCTTAATTATTTAGAAAAAAATAATCTTTCTGGATTGGAAGAATTAGTCGGAATTCCTGGTACTGTAGGTGGTCTTATTTTTATGAATGGTGGTGCCCATGGAAGAGAGATTTTTGATTGTATAGAGAGCATTGAAGTTTTAGATGAAAAAGGAAATATTTTAATAATAGAAAAAAAAGATTTAAAGATAGGTTATCGTTACACTGAAATAAAAGAAAATAATTGGATTATTCTAAGTGCAAATTTTATATTTCAAAAAAATTTCAATAAAGAATTATCTGAAGAAATTAAAAATAAAAGAAAAAATTCTCAACCACTTGAATTCCCTAATTTAGGTAGTACCTTTAAGAATCCATCTGGTTTTTTTGCAGCAAAACTTATTTCAGAATCTGGTCTACAAGGTTATAAAATAGGTGGAGCTCAAATTTCTACAAAACATTCAAATTTTATTGTTAATATTGAAGGAGCTACATTTTCAGATGTCACTTCATTAATAAAATTAGTAGAAAAAACTATCAAAGAGAAATACAACATTAACTTAGAAAAAGAAATAATAGTTTTAAAATAAAGGGGGAATACAATTTTGAGAATAGCTGTATTTATGGGAGGAGTTTCCTCTGAAAGAGAAATATCTTTAAAAACAGGAAAAGCAATATTAGAAAGTCTTCAAAGACAAGGTTATGATGCTTATGGTGTCGAACTTAACCATGAAAATTTATTATCTGCTTTTCTTGAAAATGAATATGACCTTGCTTATTTAGCACTACATGGTGTTTATGGAGAAGATGGAAGAATTCAAGGTCTTCTTGATATCTTAGGAAAAAAATATACTGGTTCTGGTATGATTGCTAGTGCTGTTTCTATGGATAAAAATTTAACTAAACATGTGGCTGAGAATGTAGGAATTCCAGTTCCAAAAAGTTATTTAAAAGAAGAAATTAATTCTATAGAACATTATCCTATTGTTGTTAAACCAACTACTGAAGGGTCTACTATAGGATTATATATTTGTAATAATCTTGAAGAATTAAAGAAAGCTATTGAACTTTCTGGGGATAAAGATATAACTATAGAAGATTTTATAAAAGGCGAAGAACTTACTGTTGGAGTTCTTGAAGGAGAAGCTCTGGGAGTTATAAGAATAAAACCAAAAAGTGGACTTTATGATTATACTTCTAAATATACAAAAGGAATGACTGAATATGAATTTCCTGCTAAAATAGATGAAATTTCTTACAACAAAGCTATGAAATATGCAGCAAAAATCCATAAGGCTCTTAATATGCGTGGAATCTCTAGAAGTGATTTTATTTTAAGAGGAAATGAACTTTTCTTCCTTGAAGTCAATAGTTGTCCTGGAATGACTGAAACTAGTCTTGTTCCTAAAGTAGCTACTTTAAAAGGATATTCTTTTGATGATTTGACAAAAAAAATGGTTGAAAATTTTAAATAATAATACTATAGGTGATTTTTTTGGGATTACTTATTCGTTTAAGTGTATTTGTTCTATTATCAATTGGAATTATTAAAACTCACAATAATTTTTTTAAAAGAGATGACTACAAAATTAATTCTGTAGAAATAACTGGTTTGTCTGAAGAAAAAAAAGATGAGTTTTCATTTTTTAAAGACAATTTTTTGGGAGAATCTCTTTCACATATAGACACTGATAAAATTAAAAATTTTATAAAGCAAGATGTCAGAATAGAAGATGTTAAAGTCAATATATTTGATTATAATAAATTAAATATTGATATAAAAAAAAGAAAACCAAAATACTATTTACAATATAATAATAATATTTTTTTAATTGATAAGAATAATATTATTTATGGTGAAATACATGAAGAAAAAATTTCTAGTCTCCCTTTCATTTTAGTAAAAAATAGCTTTGAAATTTTACCATTATTGGGTATAATAAAGAATATTGAAAATGTTTTAAAAGGTAGTATTTCTCAAATATATAAAGTAGATGACAATTGTATTAATATCGTTTTAACAAATGGTTCTATTTTAAAAACTAATGAAAAAGTACCTTTAGAAAAATATGTAATAGGTGAAACATTATGTTTTGGATTATCTAAAGATAAAAAAATAAACTATGTTGATCTTAGATTTCAAGATTATGTAGTTAAATATTTGGAGGATAAAAATGGGGAATAACAGTATATACAAGTTTGTTCTTGATATAGGAAATTCAACTATTAAATTATTAGCTGGAGAACTTGATGAAACAGGAAATAAATTAAGAGTTATCAGTTATCAAGAAGTTAAAACTCAAGGAATGAAAAAAAATATTATTGAAAATCCTATTATTTTAAGTAATTGTATCAAAGATGTTGTTAAGCTTGTTGAAGAAGAAACTGGGCTTATTGTTGAGAAAGTTACTTTAGGATATGGTGGAACTAATATTTTCTCAAGAACTAAAAATGTTAAAATCGATTTTAATCAAGAAAAAGTTATAACTCAAGAGGATATAGAAAAACTTTATGGTATAGCTTATCATGATTTATGTAATAATGATGAAGAACTTTTAGAAAGAGAAATTTATAATACAAAGGTTAATAATGGTGGACTTATTAAAAATCCTATTGGAATGGTTGGAAGATATTTCCAAGGAGATGTTCACTTAATCTTTATTAAAAAAGAAAATCTAAATGATTTATTAGAAGTTGTCCATAGAGCTGATTTAGAAGTAGAATCTACTATATTAAACTCATATGCAGCAGCAAAATCTACTCTTAGAGAAGAGGATAAAAAAAGTGGAGTCGCTCTTATTGATATTGGTGGTGGAAGTACAGATATTATTATTTACAAAAATAATAAACTTATCTATACAAAATCTCTTCCTATTGGAGGATATCACTATCTTAGTGATTTAGGATATATTTATAATATTTCTTTAGAAGAAGCTCAAAGTATTATCTATAAAACTGCTGTTATAAGAGATAACAAATATATTTTACCTAGTAAAGAACTTGAAGTAAAGTCAGTTTCTGATGCAATTAATGCTCGTTCTACTGATTTTATTAGTCTTATTAGAAAAACAATAGATGAATCTGGTTTCCAAGGTTATCTTGAAAAAGGTATCTTTTTAACTGGAGGAGTTGCTAAAATGGATGAAATGTATGATTGGATTAATATAAAAATTGGTTATCCTGTTACAAGAATTAATCCATTAAGAATAAATGGTATAATAAATCCTACTCCTGAAATGTCTGTATCTATTGGTATTCTTTTAGAAATTATGGAAAAAGAATACTTAGAAATAAAGAAAAAAGAAAAAGAAGAAAACCAACAAAACTCTTCTTCTGAAATAGTAAATAATACTACTAAAGAGCCTACTGAAATAGAGACTAATAAGTCTTCTGAAAAAACTAATCAAAAATCTAAAAAGAAAGAAAGTTTCTGGAAGAAAATATTTTCTAATTTTATATAAAATATTGGGAGGTTATAAATGTCTGACAACATTGTAAAAATAAAAGTTATTGGAGCTGGTGGAGCTGGTGGAAATGCTATAAATGATATGATAACAACAGGAGTTTCTGGAGTTGAATTTATAGCAGCTAATACAGATGCTCAAGATTTAAGTAAATCTTTAGCTGATGTAAGAGTTCAATTAGGAGAAAAATTAACTAGAGGACTTGGAGCAGGAGCTAATCCTGATGTAGGAAGAGAATCTGCCGAAGAAGATGTAGATAAATTAAAACAACTTCTTGAAGATGCTGATATGTTATTTATTACAGCTGGAATGGGTGGAGGTACTGGTACTGGTTCTTCTCCTGTAATAGCTAGAATAGCTAAAGAACTAGGAATCTTAACTGTAGGTATTGTTACAAAACCTTTTGGGTTTGAAGGTGGAAAAAGAAGAAATAATGCTGAAAGAGGAATTGCTGAGTTAAAACAATATGTTGACTCTCTAGTAGTTATTCCTAACGATAAATTATTTGAATTACCTGATAAAACAATAACTCTACAAAATGCTTTTAAAGAAGCTAATAACATTTTAAAAATTGGTATTAAAGGTGTAGCTGATTTAATGATTGGAAATGGTCTTATAAACCTTGACTTTGCTGATATTAAAACTACTATGCAAAATTCAGGAGTTGCTGTTTTAGGATTTGGAGAAGGAGACGGAGAAAATAGAGCTATGAAAGCTACTGAAAAAGCTTTAAAATCTCCTCTATTAGAAAAATCAATTTCTGGAGCTAGTAAAATCCTTCTTAATATAGCTGGTTCTTCTGATTTAACTTTAATGGAAGCTCAATCTATAGCTAATATTGTTAAAGAGGCAGCTGGAAAAGATGCTGATGACGTTATGTTTGGAGTTAATATCAATGATGAATTAGAAGATAGAATAGAAGTAACTATTATAGCTAATAACTTTGTTGATGAAATGGAAAAAACTGAACCATTTATTAATATCCAAGCAAAACAAGAAAAAGTTGCTACTACTCCAGTTGAACCAAGTACTACTACTAGAAACAATGACTTAGATTTAGATTTACCACCTTGGATTAGAAGCAGTAGATAATAATAAAAATAAAGGGTATTGTAAATTTACAATACTCTTTTTTATTTTTATAAAAAATTATAATTTTCTAAAATATAAAAAAACCCTTGATTTTATTATAAAAATATGATATTATAATTAAGGCCCTGCTCAATTAATTTAATTTTTTGGGCTAAAACCATAGGGAGGAGGTAAACAAATGAAAGCTTACGAAATCATGTACATCATCAACCCAACTGTTTTAGAAGAAGGTAGAGAAGCTGTTATGGCTAAAGTTAACGATATCTTAACTGCTGCTGGAGCAACTGTTGCTAAAACTGAAAAATGGGGAGAAAGAAAATTAGCTTATCCTATCGACAAAAAGAAAACAGGATTTTACGTGCTTGTTACTTTAGAAATGGACGGAACTAAATTAGTAGATGTTGAAAGAAAACTTAACATTACTGAAGAAGTAATGAGATATATCATTGTTAAAAAAGACTAGTTTCAAAAAATCTATTATTAAGTAAAAGTTTATTTCAAAAGGAGGTATTTAAAATGGCTGAATTCAGAAGAAGAAGAGCTAAATTAAGAGTTAAAGCTGAAGAAATCGATTACAAAAACGTTGATCTTTTAAAAAGATTTGTTTCTGATAAAGGAAGAATAAACCCATCTAGAGTAACTGGAGCTAACGCTAAGTTACAAAGAAAAATAGCTAAAGCTATTAAAAGAGCTAGAAACATCGCTTTAATTCCTTACACAAGAATAGAAAAGTAATTTTAATAAAAGAGGCAGAAAGTAATTTTCTGCTTTTTTTATTTTACGAAAAAATAATAAAGGGTGTTGTAAATACAACACCCATATCTCTTATTCTATTATATTAGAATTAATAAATAATCTTGGATTTACAAAAGTAGTTCCTACACTAATTGTGAAATGTAAATGAGGGCCTGTAGTAAATCCAGTATTTCCACTTTTACCTATAGTTTCCCCTTTTTTTACTGTATCTCCAACTTTTACACTAAGTTCACTCATATGAGCATAAGCTGAATAAACATTTAATCCATGGTCAATTATTATAGTATTACCTGTTGTAGTTAAATTCTCAGCAAGAACTACTTTTCCATTATTTGTAGCTTTTAAAGTTGTCCCAACAGGTACAGGGAAATCCATTCCAGAATGATAACCTACAACTTTATTATTTACAAATCTCATAGCTCCAAAAGTACTACTTATATCATGATATTTTTTATCCTCCATAGGATATATAAAAGTTCCTTCCCATAATTTCTCTTTAATTGGATTAGATTTTGCCTCTGCTGTTTTATTTGTCATAACTTTCATATTAGATGAAGACCTTTTTGCTTTCATAGTCTTACTAACAGTAATATAACTTTTTTTGAAATTTCCATCTACTATCTTTATATCTTTTTTATAAATTAATTGATTTTTATTGTATATTTCTAAGGGATAATCTCCCTCTGCTGTAGAATAATGAACAGGAATTAAAGTAATTTTTTTATCATTATGAACAAAAGTTTTTAATTTTGTCTGAGACTTTTTAAAAACAATTTTATAATCCTTTTTTTTAGGATATTCAACTACAAATAATTCTCCCTGCTTCACTGTTTCACTAGAAATTTTTATATTTTTTTTAGTCATATAGATGTCAAAATCTTTGTAAAAAAATATACAAGAAAATATGCTTATACTCAATAATAAAATTAATATTTTTCTCATAAATACTCCTTTTTCTATTTTTTATTAGTTTATATTATACCATAATTAGTAGAAAAATATAAAATATATCTTCATAAATATTAATTTATTTGATATAATTATTATAGATAAACAAAAATAAATGTAAATATTTTTTTTATAAGAATTGGGGGAAGTATGAAATTATCTGTAGCTATGATAACTTTAAATGAAGAAAAAATATTAGAAAAAACTTTAAAATCTTTAGAAAATATAGCTGATGAAATTGTTATTGTAGATAATGGTTCTACAGATAATACAAAAAATATAGCTGAAAAATATGGAGTCAAATTCTTTCAAGAAGAATGGAAAGGATATGGTCCTCAAAGAAATTCATCTATTGATAAATGTTCTCATGAATGGATATTAAATATAGATGCTGATGAGGAAATTTCTCCTAAATTAGCTGAAAAAATAAAAGAGATAAAAGAAAATGAAACTGAAAAAAAAGTTTTTGAAATAAACTTTTCTTCAGTTTGTTTTAATAAAAAACTAAAATATGGTGGTTGGAGTAATCAATATCATATTAGACTTTTTAGAAAAGAAGCTGGGCGTTTTAATTATAATGAAGTTCATGAAGGATTTGAAACAAAAGAAAAAATATATAGATTAAAAGAAGAAATATATCATCACAGTTATGTTTCTTTGGAAGATTATTTCAATAAATTTAATAAATATACAACTTTAGGTGCTTTAGAATACTATCAAAGAGGTAAAAAACCTTCTAATTTTCAAATAATCTTCAATCCTATTTTTAAATTTTTGAGAATGTATATTATAAGATTAGGATTTTTAGATGGTATCGAAGGACTTATGATAGCTACAGCTAGTGCTATGTACTCAATGGTAAAATATTTTAAACTTAGAGAAATTTATAGAAATGGTTCTTATAAAAAATAGAGGTATATGTTTATGAATATAAATAAAATAAAAAAAATCATAATTTCTAGAACTGATAAAATAGGAGATTTGCTTTTATCTATTCCTAGTTTTTTTATGGCTAGAAAACTTTTTCCTAAAGCTGAAATTATGATACTTGTTAGAAATTATAATTATGATATTGTAAAAAACTTACCTTATATAAATAAAATCTTAAAAATAGATGATTATGATGAAAAAGCTTTAACTGATGAAATAAAAAATTTTAATGCTGATATTTTTATAGCTCTTTATAATGATAAGCTTATTTCAAAGATTGCAAAAATAAGTAAAATTCCTTATAGAATAGGACCTATTTCTAAAATTTATTCTATTTTTGCTTTTAATAAGGGAGTTTGGCAAAAAAGGTCTCATTCTATAAAAAACGAAGCCTTTTATAATTTAGATTTAATAAAAAAAATAGATGAAAAAAAATTTGATGAACTTTATGAGTTAAATAGCAAAATCTATTTAGAAAAAGAAAATATAGAGGTAGCTAATAAATTTTATACTGAAAATAAAATAAAAGGAAAAATATTTTTAGTTAATCCTTTTATGGGTGGTTCTGCTAAAACTATTACAGATGAACAATATACTTCTCTTATTCAAAAGTTTTATGATAAAGTAAAAGATATAACTGTAGTTATAACTTGTCATATTTCTGAAAAAGAAAGAGGAGAAAAAATTGTAAAAAATATAAATAGAGAAAAAGTTTTTTTATTTGCTAATGAAGGTTCTGTTTTAAATTTAGCTGCTGTTATTGACAGATGTGATTTATACTTAGGTGGGTCAACAGGTCCTACACATATAGCTGGAGCCTTAAATAAAAAAATAGTTGGTATTTATCCTAATAAAAAAACTCAGCATCCTATTAGATGGGGAGTAATAAATAATGAAAATGTAACCTATATTATTCCTGATAGACCAGAAAGAAATATAGTGGAAAATTATTCAAAAGAGGATAAATATTTTAAATCTTATGATAATGAAATTGAAAATGAATTATTATTAGCTTTGGAAGAAAAGCTTAAATAAAAGTAGGTGAATATTTTGAGAATATTAATTATACATACAGCTTTTATAGGAGATATAGTTTTATCTACTCCACTTATAAAGAAAATAAAGGATACTTATCCTGATTCTGATATTACCTACGTAACAACTCCTAATGGAGAAGCTATTTTAAAAAATAATCCTCACTTAAATAATATTATTGTCTATGATAAAAGAGGAGAACATAAAGGTTTAAGTGGAGTTTGGCAGTTAGGAAAAAGACTTAGATATGAAAATTTTAATATGGTTATAGTACCACATAGATATTTAAGAAGTTCTGTTTTAGCTTGGCTTTCTCGCTCTCCTATTAGAATAGGTTATGATATCGCTTCTGGAAAATGTTTATTTACTCAAAAAATTAAATACGATAAAAGTAAACATGAAGTAGAAAAACTATTAAGTTTTATTGTCCCAGAAAATAAAAAAAGATATGAGATTGAATTATATCCTAGTGAAAGTGAAAAAGAAAAAATATCTAATATTTGGAAAGAAAATAATCTTGAGGATAAAAAAGTGGTAATTCTTGCTCCTGGAAGTAAATGGTTTACTAAACAATGGCCTGTAGAATATTTTAATGAAGTTATAGAAAAGTTAAAAATTAATAAAAAGATAGGTATTGTTGTTGTAGGTGGTAAAGAAGAAGAAAATTTACCAATAGTAAAAGATGGAGTTGTCGATTTAAGAGGAAAAACTTCTCTTTTACAATTAGCTGATGTTTTATCAAGAGGAGATATTGTTGTTACTAACGATTCTTCTCCTATCCATATAGCTTCAGCTTTTAAAAAACCTAGAATACTTGCAATTTTTGGCCCTACTGTAAAAGAATTTGGCTTCTTTCCTTGGAGTTTAAATAGTAAAGTATTTGAGGTTGAAAATCTAAATTGTAGACCTTGTGGAATTCATGGAGGAAAATCTTGTCCTAAAAAAGATTTTCAATGTATGAAGAAAATATTACCAGAATATATTTTATCAGAAATAAATAGCTATTTAGGATGTGATAAAAATGTATAAAGGGATAATGGAAAAAAAGAAAGTTTTTTTTAATGAATTATCTTCTATTGAATTTTTTGATGTCATAAAAGAAGATAGATATAAACTTTTAAAAACTTTAAAATCTGACAACAGAAGTATTGTAAAACTTATTCAATTTAGAGGAAAACCATATATATATAAAATTCCTTTAGAAAAAAATACTAGAAAATGGCAGAGAATTTTATCTTTTTTTAGAGGTAGTGAAGCACAAAGAGAATTTAAAAATTTAGAAAAAATACTAGAAAATGGTTTTAATACTTCAAAACCTTATTTTGCATGTGAAATAAAAAAATTTGGAATGGTAATTGATTCTTATATAATAATGGAATATATAAACGGAAATGCTGGAGATATTAATAGTTTACCTTTTATTACTGATACTCTTAGCAAAATTCATAAAAAAGGTTATATTCATGGAGATAGTCAACTTTCAAATTTTATTCTTACTAATGATAAATGTTATATAATAGATGCTAAATTTAATAAAAGTATCTTTGGAAAAATAGCTCAAACTTATGAATTCATATATCTAGAAACTAGTTGTGGGCAAGATATAGGACAATTCTATAATAAAAAAGGTATTATTTATTTAATAGCTAGAGGTATTGATAATTATCTTATTCTTTGGGGAAGATTTAGAGCTTGGATAAAATCTTTAATAAGAGGAGAAAGAAATATTTCTTCAAGTGATACATCTAAAGAAAATTTTATTAATAAATTTAAAAATAAAATATCTACAGAAAAATTCAGTCAAAATTTTTCAAAAGTTTTTAAGAAAAAAGAAAATCAAAATGAAAATAATGAAAATAAAAATAATGATGAAACAAAGTCAAATAATCAGGAGGAACTTAAGTGAGAATTTTAATTATTAGATTAAGTTCCATAGGAGATATAATTTTAACTACACCTATTCTAAAACAATTAAAAGAAAAATATCCAAATATTACCATTGATTTTTTAGTTTTAAAAAATTTTAAAGACTCTATAGAAGGAAGTCCCTATATTGATAATTTAATTTTATTTGATAAAAAAATTAATGATGGATATAAAAATATCAAAGAATTAGCAAAAAAATTAAATAAAAATAATTATGACTATGTTTTTGATTTACATAGAAAATTTAGGTCAAAATTAATTTCTAATGGAATTAAAGCTAAAACTTTCACATATCCAAAAAGAAAAATATGGAAAACTCTATTAGTTAGATTAAAAGTTATAAAGTATCATGTAGATGATTCCATTATAAAAAATTATTTTAAAGCATTTAAAGTTTTAGATTTAAAATATAAATTTGAAGATTTACATTTCCCATTTACAAAGCAAGATTTAGAAAGAGTAAAAGAATTTGGTGGATTATTTGCTATAGCTCCTGGGGCTTCTAAAGAAACTAAAAAATGGTTACCTGAAAACTTTGGAAAATTAGCAAAAAAATTATATGCTAAATATAATATAAAAACTGTTTTATTAGGTGGAAAAGAAGATATAGAAAGATGTAATTTAATAAATAATATAAGTGATAATTCTTGTATTAATTTAGCTGGTAAACTTTCTTTAAAAGAAAGTGGAGCATTACTCTCTATATCAAAATTATTAATCACTAATGACTCTGGTCCTTTTCATATAGGAAGAGGAGTTGGATGTAAAACTTTTGTTATCTTTGGGCCAACAGACCCTAATATGTTTCAATTTAATAAAGATACTACTTTAATTTATTCCAATGAAAAATGTGCTCCATGTAGTCTTCATGGAGAAAAACAATGCCCTAAAAAACATTTTAATTGTATGAATAATATAAAAGTAGATTATGTATTTAATTTAATAAATAAAGACTTAAATAAGGAGGAATTATAGTGGCAGTAAAAAAAGTTACAACAGAAGTTGTAGATAAAAATAAAGCTCTTGAAAATGCTATAAAACAAATTACTAAAGATTTTGGTGAAGGTTCTATAATGAAGCTTGGAGAAAATAAATCTATGAATATAGAAGTTATTTCTACAGGAAGTATAAATCTAGATGCTGCTTTAGGACTTGGTGGAGTTCCAAAAGGAAGAATTATAGAAATATATGGAGCTGAAAGTTCTGGTAAAACAACTATTGCTCTTCATATTATAGCTGAAAGCCAAAAAAAAGGTGGAATAGCAGCTTTTATAGATGCTGAACATGCTTTAGACCCTGTATATGCTAAGGCTTTAGGAGTAGATATTGATGAACTTTTAATATCTCAACCAGATTATGGAGAACAAGCATTAGAAATTGTTGATTCTTTAGTACAATCTTCAGCCATTGATGTAATCGTAGTAGACTCAGTTGCTGCTTTAGTTCCAAAAGCTGAAATTGATGGTGAAATGTCTGACCAACAAATGGGATTACAAGCAAGACTTATGTCAAAAGCTCTTAGAAAATTAACAGGAACTTTAAATAAATCAAAAACTACTATAATCTTTATTAACCAAATAAGAGATAAAATTGGCGGATTTGGATTTGGTCCTCAAACAACAACTACAGGAGGAAAAGCTCTTAAATTCTATGCTTCTGTAAGACTTGAAATAAAAAGAGTTGGTTCTGTAAAACAAGGTGACGATATAATAGGAAACGAAGTTGTAGTAAAAGTTACAAAAAATAAAATAGCCCCTCCATTTAAAGAAGCTGCTTTCCAAATTATGTATGGAAAAGGAATTTCAAGAGTAGGAGAAATTTTAGATGCTTCTATTAAAGCAAATATTGTTTCTAAATCTGGAGCTTGGTTTAGCTATGGAGATATAAGACTTGGACAAGGAAAAGAAAATGTTAAAGCAAGACTTGAAAAAGAAGAAGACCTTTTAGAAAAAATCTATAGTGAATTAAAAGAAAAAGGTGTTAAACTTGCAACTTCTACAAGTGAAGAAGATGAAGAAAATTTAGGAGAAAATATTACTGAAGATGAAAATATTGAAAGTTCAGAGGAATAAGATACTTTTTGAAAATAATGTAGAAATCAGTCTTCAAAAAACAACAATAGATGAATATAAATTAAAAGAGGGAGTAGAGATTGAGAAAGATATTTATCTTAATCTCATTGAGAGAGCAGCTCTCTCTTTTTCTTATTGGTTACTTGCTAAAAGAGATTATTCTACAAAGGAATTTACATCAAAATTGATGATGAAATATAGAGAAAAAAATATTATTATAAATATAGTTGAAAAATTTAAAGAATTAAATTATCTTAATGATGAGGATTTTGCTCTTTCATACATTAATTCCCATAAAAGTTGGGGAAATAAAAAACTTGAATATAATCTTTTATTAAAAGGTATAGATAAAAATATTATTCATAACCTTTTAGAAGATAATATTGAAGATGAATTAAAAGAAATAGAAAAACTTTATATAAAAATGGGAACTAAAGAAAAGAAAAAGAAAATAGAAAGTTTAATGAGAAAAGGATTTAAGTATGAACATATAAAAAAAGTTATATCTTATTTAGAAAATTAAATTATTGATAAAAAAAGTAAGATATGATATTATATAGCTTGATTAATTTTTGAAAGGGTATAAAAATGAGAAATATAAAAATAACATATTCCTATGATGGAAGTGACTTTTTTGGTTTTCAAAGACAAATAGATAAAAGAACTGTTCAAGGAGAATTAGAAAAGGTTTTAAATATTATTTTAAAAAAAGAAATAAATCTTGTAACTGCTGGAAGAACTGATAGAGGCGTTCATGCTAATGTACAAGTTTCTAATTTTTTTGTTGATGATTCCATAACTATACCTTTAAAAAATTTCCAAAGAGCTTTAAATAAATTATTGCCAAATGATATTGATGTTTATAAGATGGAAGAAGTTCCTCTAAATTTTAATTCACGTTTTGATGCAAAATATAGAGCTTATGAATACCTTATCACTTGGAAAAAAAATGTATTTACAAGAAAATATATAACCTATATAAATAAACCAATAAATTGTAAAAAATTTTTAGAAGTATTATTACCACTCATAGGTGAACATGATTTTAATAATTTTAGATTAAAAGATGAAAATAATAAAACAAGTGTTAGACAAATATATAAAATTGATGTATATTTAAAAGATGAAACTACATTGGGAATATATATAGAGGGAAATGCTTTTTTAAAAACTCAAATAAGAATTATTGTAGGGACTGCATTAGATGTATATTTTGGAAGAAAACCTAAAAATTATATTAATTTATTATTAGAAGAACCAAATGTAGAGAGAAAAATAGAAATAGCAGAGCCATCTGGTCTTTATTTGACAAAAGTAGAATATTAGGGAGAAAAAATGGAAATAAGAGAAGTCTCTATAAAAGATAAAAATATAATGAATGAAATAGTTGAAATGGAAAAGGATACCTTTGGAAAATTTGGTGGAGTTGATTTATGGATATTAAAACCTATTGTAAAGTTTGGAAAGGTATTTGTTGCTATAGAAGATGAAAAAGTTGTAGGAGCTGCTGAATTTATGATAGCTTTTGATAGACCTGAAGTTTTTCTGTACGGATTTTCTGTTATGAAAGAATATAGAGAAAAAGGTATAGGTACTACACTTTTACTATATTGTGAAGAATATTTTAAAAACTATAACAAAGAAGTTATTTCTCTAACTGTTGACCCTAAAAATATAAAAGCTATTAATCTTTATCAAAGAATTGATTATTTTATTGAAAGCCTTGAAAAAGATGAGTATGATATAGGAATTGATAGATTTATTATGAAAAAATTTTTAACTTCTTAAAAAAAACTTTACTTTTTTCTAATTTTAAATTATAATAATATAAAAATCATTATAAAATGAAAGGAGTACAAATATGAATAATCATATAGAAGAAGTTAAAGATGTTGGTAGCTTTTTAAAAGAACATGGGATAAAACCATCTTATCAAAGAATGCAAATCTATAAATTTCTTTTAGAAAATAGAATCCATCCTACTGTTGATACAATATATAAAGCTTTATGTGATGAAATTCCTACTCTTTCAAAAACTACAATTTATAACACTCTAAATACTTTTGTTGAAAAAGGAATTGTTAGTGTAATAGTTATTGAAGAAAATGAAACTCGTTATGAAGCTAATATGACATTACATGGACATTTTAAATGTAATGACTGTGGAAATATATATGATATTTTCTTAGATACATCTTCTTTAGATTTAAGTCAACTTGATAAATTTGATATAAAAGAAAAACATATATATTTTAAAGGTACTTGTGAGCATTGTTTAAAAAAAGCTAAAAGTCATAATTAATAGTGATATTAATGGAAAGTAAAGAATTTTGTAGTTGTACAGATTTAAATTGTCCTAATCATCCTACTAATCATGCTAAAGGTTGCAATCTCTGTATTTTAAAATGTTTAAAATTAGGTGAAATTCCATCTTGTTTTTTCAATGATATTTCTAAGGAAAAACCAGAAAATGGAGATTATTCCTATAAGGGATTTGCTAATTTTGTATTAAAACATAATAATAAAAATAATAAATAGCACAATATATTTGTGCTATTTTTATTTTCTAATAAAGAAAAAGAACTATTACAAATTATTATAAAATGTAATAGTTCCCTTCCTTTAGTTTTAAAAGTTTTGGTTTGTTTGCTTATTATTTATTTCTTAAAAGTGCTTGAATTTTAATAGGTAGTCCAAATAAGTTTATAAATCCTTCAGCATCTTTTTGGTTATAAACATTATCTTCATCAAATGTAGAGAAATCTTCAGAATATAATGAATATGGAGATTCCATTCCTTGAAGTATAATATTTCCTTTATAAAGTTTTAAATTTACAACTCCTGTTACAAATTTTTGAGAAACATCTACAAAAGCTGAAATTGCTTCTCTATAAGTTGTAAACCATTGTCCATTATAAATTAATTTTGCCATATAGTTTGATAAATTTTCTTTAGCTTGGAAAGTTTCTCTATCTAAACATAATCTCTCTAATTCTTCATGAGCAAAATATAAAATTGTTCCACCTGGTGTCTCATAAACTCCACGAGATTTCATTCCAACTAATCTATTTTCTACTAAATCTATAACTCCCACTCCATGTTTACTTCCAAGTTCATTAAGTTGTTTTACTAATTCCACTCCTGAAAGAGCAACTCCATTTAATTTAGTAGGTACACCTTGTTCAAATTCTATAGAGATTGTTTCTCCCTCTTCTGGAGTATCTTCTAAAGGTTTTACCCATTGTAAAAGTTCTGAATAATTAGGTGTATTACTTGGATTTTCAAGTTCTAGCCCCTCATGGCTTATATGGAAAAGATTTTCATCTCTACTATATGAAGAATTTTCTTTAAAAGGTAATTCAATTCCTTTTGATTTTAAATATTCAATTTCTTGTTTTCTAGATTTTATATCCCAAATACGCCAAGGAGCAATAATTTTTATATTAGGAGCTAAAGCTTTTATTCCTAACTCAAATCTAACTTGGTCATTTCCTTTTCCTGTTGCTCCATGAACAATATAATTAGCTCCCTCTTGTTTAGCTATTTCTACTAAAGCTTTTGATATAACAGGTCTTGCTATTGAAGTTCCTAAAAGATATTTTCCTTCATATTTAGCTCCTGATTTTATCATTGGGAATATATATTCATCTACTAATTCTTGTGTTTTATCTACAGCATAAAATTTTGATGCTCCACTTTCTTTAGCTTTTTTAGCTACTGCCTCAAAATCATCTTTTTGTCCTACATTTACAGATACTGCTATTACTTCAAAATCATAATTTTCTTTTAACCAAGGTATAATTACTGATGTGTCTAATCCTCCAGAATATGCTAAAACAACTTTCTCTTTCATTTTCTTCCTCCATAGATTTATTATAAATTAATTACTCTTGTGCAAAATATTTTTTCATAAGTTCATCAAAAGTTCCATCTTTTACTAATGATTGATATGCCTCATTAATCTCATTAGCTAATTCTTTATTATCTTTTCCAACAGCTATTGAATATTCTTCTTTAGCTATATCTGTATTTATTAATTTTAAATTTTTATTAGTTTTTACATAATTTTTTGCTGGTTCTGAATCTAATACTACCGCTTGAACTTTTTTAGCGTTTAAAGCCATAATAGCTTCAGAAGTTCCATTAAATCTTTGAACTTCTACTCCCTCTACTTTACTTACAGCTATATCTCCTGTATATCCTAAAACAACTCCAACTACATTTCCTGGTAAGTCATCGTAAGATTTAATAATTTTAGATTTTGAATCTTCTGTATTTACCATTATCATTTGACTTGATACAAAATATGGGTCAGAAAAGTTAACAAATTTCTTTCTCTCTTCTGTAGCTGTCATCCCAGCTATTATTACATCTATTTTTTTAGATTGAAGTGCTGGTAATAATCCATCAAAAGCTATATTTTTCCAAATAATCTCTTTATCTATTTTTTTACCAATAGCTTCCATTAATTCTACATCAAATCCAACTATTTTTCCATTTTCTAAATATTCGAAAGGTTCAAACTCTGCATTAGTTCCAACATATAATTTGTCAGATTTTCCAAAAGCAACAAGTGATAAAAGTGTCATAATAAGTAAAACTAATTTTTTCATATAATATCCTCCTCGTAAAATAAAATTTATAAAAATTAAAATTTTTGACAATAAAAAAAGACCAACTTCAATGTTGGTCTTTATAAACTGATTATAAAACATATAAGATTAAATTTAAAATAAAAATATAAAATATAATATTAAGAAAATATCCACTCTAATCAAAATTTTAAATTAATCCTGCCTTAAAGAAATCACAATGTTTTGACTAACATTAAATAACTTAAGATATTTAATTGTTGTAGAATATTTCCTGTTCCTTAAATTTAATGTTACTAACATTGTCTTTTCCTCCTTTTTGTTTTGTTAGAGCAATATTATCATAAAAAAATTTTCTTGTCAATAAAAAATTAAAAAATTTTCTAAAAAAAATTTTCTTTAAAGTTAAAAGATAATATAGTATAATCTTTTTATGAAAAAACATTTGAGGTGAATAATTTATGCTGATAAATAAAAAATACCTATTTAAAATCTTTATGTTTTTTATATTTCCCATATTATCTTATGGAAATAATATAACACTTGATGAGATGTTAAATATGATAGATATAAAAAATTATGATAGAGAAATATATGATTTAGAAAAAGAAAAAAATATTTCTAAAGAAAAATTTTATAATTTAGATTTATATAATGGAATTAAAAGTGAAGCTGATATAAAATATGATTATGATAAAGATAAATATGATACAACAGGAAAATTAATTTATGGAGATTTTTATGTAAATGTATCTAAAAATAAAATCTCAAAAGAAATAGATGATGGTGATAGTGAAATCATCTATGGAATAAATAAAAATTTAAAAAATATGGTCTATTCTAAAAGTGATAGTGAGTTAAAAAAATTAAAATATACAAAACTAAAAGATAAATTTTCATATTTAGATGAACTTGAAAATAAAAAAATAGATTTAATAAATCTTTATGAAGAATATAAAAATAATGAATTTGAAACAAAACTAAAAAGTAACAATCTTTCAAAATTAAAAGCAGAAGAAAAAATCTTAAAAAAATCTTATGAATTGGGAGCTATTCCAAAAATTGATTTACAAACTTTACAAGTTAGTAGAGAAAATTTAGAAATTGAATTAAAAATCTTAGATAGAAATCTTAAAAAGATAAAGGATAGATTTCTATATGAATTTAATATTGACATATCAAATAAAATTTTAGCAGATATTCAAATAAAACAAATTGATATTTCAAAATATATATCAAATATTGGTGAAAGAAAATTACAAAGTTTAGATTTAGATAGAAAAATTACTGAAGAAAATATCAATTACCTATCTTATTCTAATAAAGTTCCTGATATTTCTTTAGGAGTTGAAAGAAAAAAAGAAACTCATAATAATACAAATTCAGAAAATAGAGTATTTTTAAAATTTTCTAAAGATTTATTTTATTATGATGTAAATCTAGAAAATGAAAAAATAACTCTTGCTCAACAGAATATAAATCATAAAAAAGAAAGCGAAAAAAATATTTCAATGCAATTAAAAATCCAAGAAAATTATAATAATTTTTATAGAAATTATATTATAAATAAAAATAAAGCAAACTTAGAAAATAATAAATATGAAATAATGAAAAAAAAATATACTTTAGGAAATATTACTTATGTAGAAGTTATGGATGTATTTGAAGATTACTTAAAATTTGAAGTAGAGGCTGAAAAAGCTAAAAATTTATTTAATGGATATATCTATGAAATAATGATTAGAGGAGAAAAAAATCATGAATAAACAACTGAGAATAATTACTGTTATAAGTCTTATATTGATTTTATTAGGTGGTGGTATTTTTATTTCAAAAAATAAAAAAAACAATAAAAATGAAATAATATATCCTACAAGAATTATTTCAACTAATAATAAAAGAGGATATATCAATGTAGAGGGAAAAATAGAAGCAAATGATACAAAAAAAATATTTGTTGATAAAAAATTAAAAGTAGATGAGGTTTTTATTCAAGAGGGAGATTATGTTGAAAAAGGACAAATCCTTATGACTTTTGATGAAACAGAAAGAAATAATATAATTAGAAATTTAAAAAGGGAAGAATTAAGTTTAGCAAAGATTAAAAGAAATTTAGAAGTTGAAAAAGAATTACTAAAATTAGGTGGAAGTTCTGTTAACTATATTAAAGAATTAGAAGAGGAAATACAAAGATACCAAATAAATATTGAAGAATATCAAGAAGATTTATTAAAAACAGCTGAAAGAATAATAAGTCCTGTAAGTGGAACTGTTACATCTCTACTTGCTCAAGAAAATTATTCTGTAAATACTGATGAACCTTTAATGGAAATAGCAGATTTATCAAATATAAAAATAGTTTTAGAAGTTGCAGAGTATGATATAAAAGACATATATCTTGGTCAAAATCTTGAAATCAAACCAGAAGCTTTTGAAAAAAAACTATCTTTTAAAGGAAAAGTAACTAAAATATCTAAAATTTCAAAACCTTCTTCTACTACATCTGAAAATATTGTAGAAGTTGAAGTCACACCTCTTGAAGAAATTCCAAATATAATTCCTGGATTTAAAGTTTCAGCAAAAATCTTTTTAGAAAAAAATGATGATATTACTATCTCAAAAAATGCTTTACTTGAAGATAATAATCAATACTATGTTTATATTGTAGATTCTAACAATACAATTATAAGAAGAGATGTTGAAATTGAAAATATAAAAGGAGATTCAATCATTATAAAAAGTGGTTTAAAAATAGGAGATGAAATATTAACAACTCCTAGTTTAACATTAAAACCTAATGATAAAATTTTTAAAAAGACTCTTAATAAGATTGAAAATAAAGGTGAAAAGCTTGATAATACAAATAAATAATATAAATAAATATTATATAAACGGAGAAAACAAACTTCATGCTTTAAAAAATATTAATTTTAATATAAAAAAAGGTGAGTTTGTTGCTATTATGGGAAGTAGTGGAAGTGGTAAATCTACTATGATGAATATTCTAGGTTGTCTTGATAAAGAGTTTGAAGGAGAATATATATTAGATGATGTTAATATCTCAAACTTAAGTGAAAATGAAATTTGTAAAATTAGAAATTCTAAAATTGGATTTGTCTTTCAATCTTTTAATCTACTTCCTAAATTAACTACTGAAGAAAATGTAGAACTTCCTTTAGTTTATGCTGGAATTGATAAAGAAGAGAGAAAAAAGAGAGCTTTGGAAGTTTTAAAAAAAGTTGGTCTTGAAAAAAGAGTTCATCACAAACCTAATGAACTTTCTGGTGGACAAAGACAAAGGGTAGCCATTGCTAGAGCTCTAATCAATAATCCATCTGTTATTCTAGCTGATGAACCTACAGGAAATTTAGATAGTGTTTCTGAAAATGAAATAATGAATCTATTTAAAGAATTAAATAATCAAGGAAAAACAATAATAATTGTAAGCCATGAACCTGAAATAGCAAATTTCTGTAAAAGAATTTTAATATTTAAAGATGGTAAAATAATAAAAGATGGTGAAAGTAAATGAATTTTATAGAAAGTTTTAATAGTGCCATAAAAAGTTTAAAAGGAAATAGAGCTCGTTCATTTCTTACAATGTTAGGAATTATCATAGGAATTTCTTCTGTAATAACTATGTCTGCTATTGGAAAAGGTGGACAAAAAAATATAACAGGTAAATTAAAAGAAAATGGTTATGGAAAATTTACTGTTTATGCTGATATGAAAGATGAAAATTTTAGATGGAAATATCTTTTTGAAGATGAAATGATAGAAAAATTAAAAGCTACAAATGAATTTAAAAATATAAGCCCAAAGATTACTCAAAGAATATATTCTAAAATTAAAGATAGATTTGAAATTGTTTGGTTAACTGTAGCTACCCCTGAATATCAAAAAATAGATAAAGTAAATTTTTTATATGGTAGAGATTTCATATCTTTTGAATATAATTCTGGAGAAAAAATAGTTATAATTGATAATATTACAGCCAAAGATATTTTTGGCTCTCCACAAAATGCTTTAGGAAAAAATATAAGATTAGCACTTACTAGAAAAGACCCTGAAATTGATTATAGAATAGTTGGAGTCTTTGAAAATAATTTTGAAGATTATGTTAAAGCTATGGGAGGAAAAAGAATTCCTAGATTTGCAAGATTTCCTCTTTCTACTTATGAAAGATTATATGATAATGCTTCTAATTATAGCAGTATCGTTGTAGAATCTAAAGACCCTTCAAAAGCTTCTGAAGATATGGCAAAAATGAAAAATATTTTAGAAAATATTACTGGAGTTTCTGACTTATACGAAGTAAAGGCTCTTTCTGATGGAGCAGCTTCCTTTGATAATATATTAAGTACTCTAAATTTATTTGTAACTTTTGTGGCTGGAATCTCTCTTTTTGTTGGAGGAGTTGGAGTAATGAATATTATGCTTGTTAGTGTTATTGAAAGGACAAAAGAGATTGGAATAAGAAAAGCTATTGGAGCTACCAATAAAGATATTATGTTTCAATTTTTAATAGAATCTATTATTCTTACAGGATTAGGTGGAGTTTTAGGAATTATTCTAGGATTTATATTAGGAAATATTATTGGAAAAATTGTTAATATCCCACCATTATTTTCAATTACTTCTATGGTAATTTCTTTGATAGTTTCTATGGGAATTGGTATAATATTTGGTGTTATACCAGCTAAGAAAGCTGCTGAATTAAATCCTATTGAAGCTCTAAGAAGTGAATAAAATTAAGAGGTGACTTTTATGGAAACATTAATTTCTAGAATATTTATTTTATTATTTCTCATTTTAATAAGTATATTTTTTGCAATAAGTGAAATTTCATTAGCTTCAGCTAGAAAATTAAAATTACAAATCATGGAAGAAAAAGGAAATCAAAACGCCAAAAAAGTATTAGAAATTCAAGAAAAATCTGGAAATTTTTTTGCTGCTGTTCAAATAGGGACTAATGCAATTTCTATATTAGGAGGTATTTGTGGAGATGATATTTTGACTCCTTTTATAAGTTCTTTTGTAAAAGAATATTTTTCTTTTTTTTCTTCAAAAGCAAATACTATTGGGTCTATTTTTTCTTTTATTTTTGTAACAAGTTTATTTATAGAATTTGCAGACCTTATTCCTAGAAGATTGGCTATGGCTTCTCCTGAAAAAATAGCAGTAAAAATAATTAAACCTATGACATTTTTTATTTTTATTTTTAAACCCTTAATATTTATCTTTAATAACTTTGCTACTTTTCTCTTTAAAATATTTAAAATTCAATTAAATAGAAATGATTCTGTTACATATGACGATATCTTTGCTATTGTTGATGCTGGTGTTGAAACAGGAGTTATTCAAAAAAAAGAATATTCTCTTATTGAAAATGTTTTTGAACTTGATACAAGATGGGTTTCTTCTATTATGACTACAAGAAATGAAATTATATATTTCACTTTATCTGAATCTAAAAAAAATATAGAAGATAAAATTTGTAAACATCCTCATTCTAAGTTTTTAGTCTGTCAAGAATCTCTTGATTCTGTTATAGGGTATGTTAATTCCAAAGATTTACTTCCCCTTATTTTAAAAGAAAAATTTAACGGATTTGAAGATATTAGGAATGTAATGAACTCTAATCTCTTAATAATTCCTAATACATTAACTATATCAGAAACTCTAGATAAATTTAATGAAATTAGAGATGACTTTGCTGTAATTTTAAACGAATATGGTAATGTTGTTGGAATAGTAACATTTTATGATGTTGTTAATACTTTAATGGGAGATACTGTTTATCAAGATTTAAATGAACAACAAATAATTGCAAGAGGAGAAAATTCTTGGTTAATAGATGGAGTTACTTCTATAGAAGATGTTAAAAAAGTTCTTGGAATAGAAAAATTTCCTGAAGAAGATTCATATGAAAGTATTGCTGGTTTTATGATGTTTGCTTTAAAAAGTATTCCTAAAAAGGCCATGAAAGTAGAATTTCAAAATTATATTTTTGAAGTTGTAGATGTTGATAATTATAAAATAGACCAATTACTAGTTACAAAAAAATAACTGAAGAAAATAAAATTCTTCAGTTATTTTTTATTTATTCTTTTTATTATAGTTTCATATCCGCCTGTTCCATATTTTAAGGCTTTACTTACACGACTTAAAGTTGATGAAGAGATATTAATATCTTTTAATATTTCTTCATAAGTTTTTCCTTTATTTAAAAGTTTTGCTGCTTCCAGCCTATTACTCATTGCTTCAATTTCTTTATAGGTACATATATCTTCAAAAAAAGCATAACATTCTTCCAAAGTTTCTAATTTTAAAAAAGCTTCAAATAAAGCATCATTCATGGGATTTTTTAGTTTATTCATACTTCCCTCCAAGAGCACTTTAATAATTTAGTCAACTAAATTATAATACTAATTACCAAAAAAATCAACTTTTTTATATTAATTTTGTAAAAGTCTTTTTTCTAAATGTTTATTAAATATAAAGAAAAATGTAGTAATACTAACAATAGCTCCTATTATATCACATATTGGTTGAGCAAAAAAAGCAAATTTTGCTTGAAAAAACATAGGTAAGAATAAAGTGCTTAATACATAGATAATTTTTCTATTCATTGAAAGAGCAAAAGCTGTTTTAATTCTTCCTACTGCTGTAAAACCATCTACATAACAATATTGAAAAGAAAGAGGAATTATTCCCCAAAGACTATTTTTTATTCCCCAAAGTGAAACTTCTACTAATTCTTTTTCGTCTGTAAAAAAGTTTATAAATTTAGGTGAAATATAATCTGTTAAGAAAAACATAGCCCCTGTTAAAACTAAAGCAAAAATTATAATATATTTTTCTGCTTTCTTTACTCTATCTATTTGTTTAGCTCCATAATTATAACTTAAAAGAGGTTGAGTTCCTCCTGAAAGTCCTATCAATGGACCTGTAATAAGCAAAAGAAAACTTTGGATAATAGTAGCTGCTGATATTAATAAATCTCCTTGAGCTACTCCACCATATTTTTGTAACATAGTATTCAACATTATTAAAATAAGACTATCTGTAGCCAATATAAAAAAAGGTGAAAATCCAAATCTTATAATATTTTTTATGATTTTTAAAGAATATTTTTCTTTTGTTATAGGAATTATAATTTTTTTGCTTCTTAAAAATGAAAAAGCAAAAAGAAAAGATAAAACTTGAGCAATTACTGTGGCCCACGCTGCTCCACTAACTCCCATATTAAAATAAAAAATAAAAACAGTGTCTAAAATTATATTTGTTATTGCTCCAATAATTACCGTAGCCATTCCCACCATAGAAAATCCTTGACAAGTTATAAAAAAGTTTAATCCTACAGCCATTAAAGCAAAAAAACTTCCTAAAGTATATATTGTTAAATATTGATTAGCATAAATAAAAGTTGTTTCACTTCCCCCAAAAATCATTATTAATTTATTTTTTAAAAGTAAAAAAATTATCGTTAAAAAAATACTTAAAATTCCTAACATAGAAAAACTATTAAATAAAATTTGTCTAGCTTCTTTTTCATTTTTTTCTCCCATTTTTATTGACATAGTTATAGAACCACCTAATCCTATAAGAGTTCCAAAGGAAGATAAAAAAGTAACTATAGGTCCACAAACCCCTACTCCAGCTAATGCTATTCCTCCTATTTCAGGAATATGCCCTATATACATTCTATCTACTATGCTATAAAGTAAATTAACAAGTTGAGCCAACATTGTAGGAACAGCTAACTTAAAAACTAGTCCTAAAACAGAATCTTTTCCTAAATCATTTGATAATTTCATAATATTTCACCTTTATACATTATTTTTTATTTTTAGCAAAATATAGTATAGCATATTATTTAATTAAAGAAAATAGTTATAAAAATTTTTTAACATATATAATTTTTTTCTAATATTCTTTATTTATAATTTTAAAAAATACCATTTTAATATAATAAAATTATATTTTTTAGTAAACTCAATATTATAAAAAGTTATTATTCCTTATAAAATTATCAATAATAGAGAAAACTTCTAAAATTAAAAATATTTTTCAAAAAAATTTATAGCTATTTTTATAAAATTTTTAAATAAAAAAGAGTTATTATAAATAAAAATATAATAACTCTTTATTTTTTATTTTATTCTCTCTACTTCAAGGTTAAATACTTTTCCATTTATTTTTACACTATACTTTCTCATTACAAATTCATCTTTTTCTTCTAATTTAAACCTATTATATGAAGTAGTATTTTCTATTATCTCATTCATATTTTTTAAAGCAATTAATGCTTCTTCTAAAGAATATTTTTTAAATTTTACTTTTGAACCTGGTGTTGCTTGAGCAAGTTTTGGTAAATCACTAGAAATTACATTTCCTATCTTTGTATATCCCCCTGTAGTTTGTCTATCTGCCATCATTATTATTGGTTGACCACTACCTGGTACTTGAATAGCTCCAAAAGTTATTCCATCAGAAATTATGTCTCCTCCATTTTTATGTTCAATAACTTCACCTGATACAGAAGATAATCTAATTCCCATTCTATCACTTTCTTGAGTTACTGTATAAATTTCATTAAAGAAAGTTTCTATTCCCTTTTCTGTAAAATGGTCATCCTGTTGTCCCAGTATAACTCCAACTTCTATTTCTTTTTGATATCTAGGTATGTATTCATCTTTTAATTTTAATATATTCTCTCCAATAGCGTTTCCTATAGATAAAATATCATTAGTCATAAGTTTTCTACCTTGGAAACCACCTATTTTAGCTTTTAAATTTGTTGATTTGCTATTCATAATTACTGGAACATCTATCCCACCTGAAAAAGCTATATAATTTCTAAGTCCAGCTTTACAAATTCCCATTTTTAAAATATCGCCTTTCTTAGCTCTATAACTTTTCCATAATTCTATTTTTTCTTCATTTAAAGATGAGTCACATTGAGCTCCTGTTATTGAAAACATTGTATCCTTCAAAAATTCTACTTTTATTCCTTTTAAAGTTGTTTCCAATACTGCTTCTTCCTGAGAATTTCCAACAAGGATATTAGCGATTCTAGCTGAAAAATTATCCATTACACCTGAAGCAGAAACTCCATATCTTTGATAACCATATCTTCCTAAATCTTGTACAGTTGTTAAAAGTCCTGCATCTAAAATTTTTAAAGTTTCCATTATTATTCCTCCTTCAAGTAACGCTTTTCAACATAAGTTTTATTTTTCACTTGTTCAAGAATATCCTTATATTCTTTTTCAGAAATAGATACAAATTTTATATATTCCCCAGCCTTTAATAAAAATGGTTTTTCATTTTCTGGGTCAAATAAATTTAAAGGAGTTCTTCCTAATAATTGCCAACCTCCAGGACTTTCAATTGGATATACCCCTGTTTGTTCTCCAGCTATTCCTACTGAACCTCCAGGTATTTTTGTTCTTGGTGTTTTTAATCTAGGAGTTGCTATTCTCTTATCCATTCCTCCTAAATATGGGAATCCTGGTGTAAATCCTAGCATGTATACTAAATATTCCCCAGATGTATGGATTGATATAACTTCTTCTACTGAAAGTTTATTATGAGAAGCTATATTTTCTATATCTGGACCATATTCTCCACCATATAAAACTGGTATTTCAACTATTTCTTTTTTTATTTTTACTATATTTGAATCTTCTATCTTACAATTTTTTTCTACTATTCCTTTTAATTCATCAAAAGAAATTACAAAAGGGTCATAGTAAACTATAATTGACCTATAAGTAGGTAATAAATCTTTTATCCCTTTATGATTTAATGAATCTAAATATTCTGTAATCTTTTTTAAATTATAATTTATTATTGGGGAAATTTCATTTCCTAATTCTATTATTAATGCTGAGTCACCGGCTTTTAAAAATTTCATAAAATCCTCCTAAAACTAAAAGTAAAATGAATATAAAATTTCTCCTGAAAATCAGGAGAAATTTATATTATTTAAAAAGTTGCATTATTCCTTTTAAAGACATTATTCCTGCATATCCAGTTACAAAAACAACTATTGTTCCTAGAACGGTAAGTAATGTTGAATGTTTATATTCTCCTACAATTTCTTTTTTTCTTGAACCTAATAATACTACTCCTAAAGTTATTGGAAGTATTAATCCATTAAGTGACCCTGCTAAAACTAATAAAACAACAGGTTTTCCTAGGAAAGCCATAACTAAAGTTGAAAATACTATAAATCCTATTATAAAATATTTTTCTTTTTCCATTACTGTTTTTGATAAAGTTTTTAAGAATGAAACTGAAGTATAAGCAGCTCCTACTATTGAAGTTAAAGCAGCAGCAAAAATAACTAATCCAAATATTTTGTATCCTATAATTCCGGCTCCAGCCTTAAAAGCAGAAGCTGGTGGGTTAGCTGGGTCTAGTTTAAATCCAACTGAAACAACTCCAAGTACAGCTAAGAATAACATAATTCTTATAAGAGAAGCTATTGAAACTCCCATTATAGAACTTTGATTAATTTTATCTAAATTTTCTATCCCTTTAGTATTAGCATCTATAAGTCTATGAGCTCCAGCAAATGTTATATATCCTCCAATTGTTCCTCCAAGTAAAGTTACTATAGATAAAGTTAAATCACTATAACTTTCTGGAAAAATTGCTCCATGAAGAGCTGCCCCTACTGGAGGGTTAGATAATACAGCCACATACCCCATAACAATTATCATTAAAGCTCCTAAAAATTTTGTTAATTTATCCATTACAGTTCCCATATCTTTAGATAAAAAAACAAATACAGCTAAAGCCCCAGATATAACTACTCCTAAAGTTATGTCACATCCAAATAAAGCATTTAATCCTAAAGCTGCTCCTCCAACATTTCCTATATTAAAAGCAAGGCCTCCTAATGAAACTAATCCAGCTATAAAATATCCTAATCCTGGAGCTACTTTATTGGCAATATCTTGTCCTCTCATTCCAGAAACACAAATTACTCTCCAAATATTTAATTGAACAATTAATGTAGCTACTGTAACAACTAAAATAGTAAAAGCAAAATTAGCTTTAAAAGTTTCTGTAAATACAGCTGTTTGTGTTAAAAATCCTGGTCCTATAGCTGATGTTGCCATAAGGAAGGCTGCCCCCACTATGGCTCCTTTATTTTTGTTATCCGCCATTATTCATCACCTCTTAACGAAGAAATTTCAACTCCTTCATTAATAAGAGCTTCTCTTATTTTTTGTGAGAATACTAAAGCTTCTGGATTATCTCCATGTATACATATAGTATGAACTTTTATATCTACATCTTTTCCATTTATACTTTCTACTTTTCCTTCTTTTACCATTCTTATAACTCTTCTTATAGCTAAATCTTTATCATGGATAACTGCTCCTGGTAAAGTTCTAGCTACCAATGTTCCATCATCATTATAAGCTCTATCAGCAAAAACTTCATTAGCTACTTTTAACCCAAGAGCTTCTCCAGCTTTTATCATTTCACTATTAGCCAATCCCATTAAAATTAAACTATCATCAACTTCTTTTATAGCCTCAGCTATAGCCATGGCCAATTTACTATCTTTTGCCGCCATATTATATAAAGCTCCATGAGGTTTAACATGTTGTAAAACAACTCCTTCAGCTTTAGCAAAAGCTTGAAGTGCTCCTAGTTGATATTTTATATATGTTTTTACTTCAGCTGGTGAAGCATTTAAATTTCTTCTTCCAAATCCCATTAAATCAGGAAATCCTGGATGTGCCCCTATAGCTACTCCATTTTTTTTAGCTAAAGAAACTGTTTTTTCCATAACAACAGAATCTCCAGCATGCCATCCACAAGCTACATTAGCTGAAGAAATATACTTTAAAACTTCCTCATCCATTCCTATTTTATACGCCCCAAAACTTTCTCCTAAATCACAATTTAAGTCTACTCTTACCATATCCCTACCTCCATGTAATAAATTAATGTATTCTTTTTTAAAAACATATGATATGTTTCATTATTAAATATACCATATGTTTTTTTATTTTTCAATCTCAATCAAAATATAAAAAATATATATTTTATCAAAAAATCATATTTTTAAATAATGAGATTTTATATTATTCTTTTTGAAATGTCAATAAAAATTTTATAAAAATAAAATTGACAAAACTGAATTGAGTGATATAATAAAATTACTATTTTTTTATACATAAAATAATAAAAAAATATACATAACAGTACTATTAAAAATTAGGAGGGAAAATATGAGCTTAATGATTTCTTTTATTTTAATTTTATTAGCTTTAGTTATTGGAGAAATTATTTCTATAAAAACAAAAGCAATTATTCCATCAGTATTTATTACTGCTGTTCTTTTTTTAGTAGGATATTGGACTATTTTTCCTGTTGATATTTTGAATAAAGCAGGTTTTTCTACAACTATAATTTATTTGTCCATGTATTTTTTAATTGTTCATATGGGAACTATGTTGAGTATAAAAGAATTAATTGCTCAGTGGAAAACTTTTACTATTTCTATATTAGGAATCTGTGGTATTTGCTTTGGAACTCTTGTTCTTGGAAGATTACTTTTCTCTTGGGATATGTTACTCGTAGCTACTCCTCCTTTAACTGGTGGGGTTGTTGCCTCTATAATAATGTCTCAAGCAGCTACAGCCAAAGGAATGCCTACCTTAGCTGTATTAGCTGTTGGAATGTATGTTATGCAAGGATTTGCTGGATATCCTTTAACAGCAATAACTTTAAATATGGAAGGAAAAAAATTAATAGAAAAGTTTAGAGCTGGAGAAATTAAAAAAATTACAAAATCTGAGAAAAAAATTGAAGAAAAAAAATTAATTCCACCTCTACCTAAAAGATATCAAACAACTTATATGTTTTTATTTCAATTAGGAATTTTAGCTCAATTAAGTATCTTTATTGCTGAAATTACTAATAAAGTTATCTCTGAATTTGTTATATGTTTAATTGTAGGAGCGGTAGCTGCTGAGATTGGTTTAATTGAAAGAAAACCTCTTGACTTATCTGGTTCTTTTGGATTTTTTATGACTGGTTTAATGGCTTTTATATTTGGAGGATTAGCTCAAGCTACTCCTGAAATGATAAAAAGTTTAATTATTCCATTTATAGGAATTATTGGTTTTGGAGTTATAGGATTGATTATTTTTTCTATTATTGGAGCTAAAATCTTTAAAGAATCTATTCCTATGGCTATAGCCATATCTTTAAATGCTTTGTATGGTTTTCCTGTCAATTATACATTAACAAATGATTCAGCCAAAGCATTAGGTAAAACTGATGAAGAAGTTGAATTTTTATTAGAAGCTATGCTTCCTAAAATGTTAATTGGAGGATTTGCTTCTGTAACAATTGTTTCAGTTGTTATAGCTGGTATATTTGCAAAAATGTTATAATTTTTAAGGAGTGATATAAATGGAAATAAAAGAATTAGCAAAAAAATATAAAGAGTATGTAATCAATTTAAGAAGAGAATTTCATCAAATTCCAGAACCTAGTTTAGAAGAATATAAAACTTCTAAAAGAATTCAAGAAGAACTTGAAAAAATGGGAATAAAATATAAAGTTATAGCAAATACTGGGATAGTTGCTGAAATTGGAAAAAATCAACAAGGTAAAAAAATAGCTTTAAGAGCTGATATAGATGCCTTACAAGTAAAAGAATGTACTGGTGTAGAATATGTTTCTAAAACTCCTGGTATGATGCATGCTTGTGGTCATGATGGACATATTGCCATCTTATTAGGTGCTGCTAAAATATTAAAAGAAATAGAAGAGGAAATAAATGGAGTAGTAAAATTATATTTTCAACCAGCTGAAGAAATTGCTCAAGGAGCAAAAAAAATGATAGAAGAAGAACCACTAAAAGGAGTTGTTGATGGTTGTTTTGGTATTCATTTATGGGCCGATATTCCATGTGGAAAAATTTCTGTAGAAGAAGGACCTAGAATGGCTTCAGCAGATGTTTTAAAAATTGAAATAACAGGAAGAGGAGGTCATGGTTCTCTTCCTCATCAAACTATAGATTCAATAGTAGTTGGTTCTTCTCTTGTTATGAATTTACAATCTATTGTAAGTAGAGAGATTAGCCCCGTTGATTCTGCTGTAGTTACTATTGGTTCCTTTCATTCAGGAACAAGATTTAATGTAATAGCTAACCAAGCAATTTTAGAAGGAACTGTTAGAACTTTTAGTAAAGAAACTGGAAAAAAAGTAGAAGATGCTATAAGAAGATTTGTAAAATCAACTTGTGAAGCTTATAGAGCTTCTGGAGAAGTTTTTTATTCTTATGGGACTACTCCTGTTATAAATGATTCTATCTGTTCAAATATAGCTGAAAAATCTGTTGAAAAACTTTTAGGAAAAGATGGATTAACAAAATTTGAAAAAATAACAGGAGCAGAAGATTTTTGTTATTTCTTAGAAGAAGTTCCTGGAGTTTTAGCCTTCGTTGGAATAAGAAATGATAGAAAAAATGCTAATTATCCTCATCATCATGAAAAATTTAATATGGATGAAGATGCTTTAGAATATGGTATGGGACTTTATGCTCAATATGCTATTGATTTTTTAAATAATTACAATAAATAATACTAACTATTTTAATCGTATTTAAAATTTATATTTATTCATTAATAAAAAAAGCTGGAGAAAATAAATTTCTTCAGCATTTTTTATATTATTTATTTAAAATCTAAATTTTTATTTACTATTTAACAGCTATTAATTCTATTTCTACTTTTACATCTTTTGGTAATCTTGCTACTTCTACACAAGCTCTTGCTGGTTTTACTTCTCCTAAATACTCATTGTATACTTCATTTATTGCTCCAAAGTCATCCATATTTTTTATGAAACATGTTGCTTTTACTACATCTTTAAATGTGTATCCTGCTTCATCTAATATTGCTTTTAAATTTTCTAATGATTGTCTTGTTTGAGCTTTTACATCATCTGATACCAATGTCATTGTTTCTGGTACAAATGGTATTTGTCCTGATATATATAAAGTTCCATTTACCTCTACTGCTTGTGAATATGGTCCTAAAGCTGCTGGTGCTTTTGGTGTATTTATTATTCTTTTCATTTTTAATTCCTCCTATTAAATTTTGATTCCTATAATTTTAAATTATATCATATTTACTTAGAAAAATCAAAGCTCTTACCTCAAATATTGATAAAAAATATAAGAAATGATATAATTATAATTAATAAATTTATATGATAACTCAAGGAGAAAAATGAAAAAATTTATAATAGAGCCAGAAAATAATAATTTAACAGTTGGAGAATATTTAAAAAATATAAAAGGTTATTCTACTAGAAATTTAAGAAATGCTGATATTTATCTAAATAATAAAAAAGTAAAACTTGATAAAAAAATTAAAAAACTTAACAGATTAATAGTCGTAGAAAAAGAAAAAGGAACTAATATAGAACCAATTGAAATGCCTTTAGATATAGTGTATGAGGATAAAAATTTATTAATTATTAATAAAGAACCTCAATTAGTTGTACATCCTACACAAAAAAAAGTTGATAAAACATTAGCTAATGGTATAGTTTATTATTTTTTAAAAACTACTGGAAAAACTGTAGTCCCAAGATTTTATAATAGATTAGATATGGATACATCTGGTTTAATAGTTATTACTAAAAATGCTTTTACTCAAGCCTTCCTACAAGATAAAGCAAAAGTAAAAAAATATTATCTAGCTATTGTTGATGGGATTGTTGAAAAAGATGAATTTCTTATTGAAAAACCCATAGGAAGAGTTGGAGATAATATAAAAAGAGAAGAATTAGCTCTTGAAAATGGTGGACAAGAAGCAAAAACTTTAGTTAAAGTCCTAAAAAGAGATTTTGAAAAAAATATTTCTTTAATAGAATTAGAACTTTTTACAGGAAGAACTCATCAAATAAGAGTACACATGTCTTTAGAAGGTCATCCTATTGTAGGTGATTCTCTATATGGACCTGATATTCAACCAGTTTCAAGACAATTTTTACATGCTTACAAATTAATTATAAAAAATCCTGAAACTTTAGAAGATTTTATGCTTGAAATTCCTCTTCCTAAAGATATGAATGATTTTTTAAATATCAAATAATAACCAAAAAAATGGTCAATTTTAATCTAACAGAAAATTGACAAACCATATATAAATGCGTATAATAACCGTAAAGAATAAATAAAACAAAATAAATTTATATATTTTTAAGGAGGCTTTTTAAATGGCAGTTAAAGTAGCAATTAACGGATTTGGAAGAATAGGAAGATTAGCATTAAGATTAATGGTTCAAAACCCTGAGTTTGATGTAGTAGCAATCAATGACTTAACAGATGCTCATATGTTAGCTCACTTATTCAAATATGACTCAGCTCAAGGAAGATTCAATGGAACTATCGAAGTTAAAGAAGATGCTTTCGTAGTTAACGGAAAAGAAATAAAAGTATTCGCACAAGCTGACCCAGCTAACTTACCTTGGGGAGAATTAGGAGTAGACGTAGTATTAGAATGTACTGGATTCTTTACTAAAAAAGAAAAAGCTGAAGCTCATATTCAAGCAGGAGCTAAAAAAGTTGTTATATCAGCACCAGCTACAGGAGATTTAAAAACAATAGTTTACAACGTAAACGACAATATATTAGATGGAACTGAAACAGTTATTTCTGGAGCTTCTTGTACAACTAACTGTTTAGCACCTATGGCTAAAGCATTAAATGACAACTTTGGAATCGTTGAAGGATTAATGACAACTATCCATGCTTATACAAATGACCAAAACACATTAGATGGACCACACAGAAAAGGAGATTTAAGAAGAGCTAGAGCTGCTGCTGCTAACATTACTCCTAACACAACTGGAGCTGCTAAAGCAATTGGATTAGTTATTCCTGAATTAAAAGGAAAATTAGATGGAGCTGCTCAAAGAGTACCAGTAGTAACAGGATCTATTACTGAATTAGTAACAGTATTATCTAAACCAGTTACAGTTGAAGAAGTTAACGCTGCTATGAAAGCTGCTGCTACTGAATCTTTCGGATATACTGAAGAAGAATTAGTATCTAGCGATATCATTGGAATTAGCTATGGTTCTTTATTTGATGCAACTCAAACTAAAGTTATGACAGTTGGAGATAAACAATTAGTTAAAACAGTTGCTTGGTATGACAATGAAATGTCTTATACTTCTCAATTAATCAGAACTCTTAAAAAATTCGTTGAATTATCTAAATAATTCTATTTGAGAAGAAATAAATAAAATACAAAAGAATAACGGAACCTTTGGGTTCCGTTTTTTATAAGATATAATTTAGGAGGATTAAAATGGCAAAACAAATCGTAACAGATTTAAATGTAAAAGATAAAAAAGTTCTTATGAGAGTGGACTTTAACGTTCCTATGAAAGACGGAAAAATAACTAATGATAATAGAATAGTTGCTGCTTTACCAACTATAAAATATGTTCTTGAAAATGGTGGAAAAGTTATAGCTTTCTCTCACTTAGGTAAAGTAAAAACTGAAGAAGATTTAAAAACTAAATCTATAAAACCAGCTGCTGAAAGATTATCTGAATTATTAGGACAAGAAGTTAAATTTGTTCCAGCTACTAGAGGAGCTGAATTAGAAGAAGCTATCAACAATTTAAAATCTGGAGAAATCATGATGTTTGAAAACACAAGATTTGAAGACCTTGATGGTAAAAAAGAATCTAAAAATGATCCAGAATTAGGAAAATATTGGGCTTCTTTAGGAGATTTATTTGTTAATGATGCTTTTGGAACAGCTCACAGAGCTCATGCTTCTAATATTGGAATCGCTGCTAATATTGGAGAAGGAAAATCTGCTGCTGGATTCTTAATGGAAAAAGAAATTAAATTTATAGGAGAAGCTGTTGATTCTCCAGTAAGACCTTTAGTTGCTATCTTAGGAGGAGCTAAAGTTTCTGATAAAATTGGAGTTATTGAAAACTTATTAGTTAAAGCTGACAAAGTTCTTGTAGGTGGAGCTATGATGTTTACATTCTTAAGAGCTTTAGGTAAAAATACAGGAACTTCTTTAGTAGAAGAAGATAAAATTGAATTAGCAAAAGCTTTATTAGAAAAAGCAAATGGAAAATTAATATTACCTATTGATACAGTTGTTGCACCAAAATTTGATAATGATGCTCCTCATATGACTGTTTCTATTGATGAAATTCCTGCTGATCAAATGGGATTAGATGTTGGAGCTGCTACAATTGAACTATTCTCTAAAGAAATAGCTGCTGCTAAAACAGTAGTATGGAATGGACCAATGGGTGTATTTGAAATGCCTAACTACGCAAAAGGAACAATTGGAGTTTGTGAAGCTATAGCTAACTTACAAGGAGCTACAACTATAATTGGAGGAGGAGATTCTGCTGCTGCTGCTATGCAATTAGGATATGCTGATAAATTTACTCATATCTCTACTGGTGGAGGAGCTTCTCTTGAATATTTAGAAGGAAAAGAATTACCAGGAGTAGTTTCTATTTCTGATAAATAATTTATTATATACAACTCAATAATAATAAAATAAAAAACGACTTCATAAATGAGGTCGTTTTTTATTTATTATTTTAATTATTTTACAAAATTTTCTAATTCTTCTTTAGATAAAAGTCCAACTGATTTGTTTATAACTTCTCCATCTTTAAATAATAATAATGTTGGGATACTCATTACTCTAAATTGAGAAGCTAGTTCTGGTTGCTCATCTACATTTATTTTTCCAACTTTTACATTAGTATTTCCATTAGCAAAATCTTCTAAAATAGGTCCTAAAGCTTTACAAGGTCCACACCAAGTAGCCCAAAAATCAACTAATACTAATCCTTTACTATTTAATACCTCTTCATTAAAATTTTCTTTTGTTATATTTAACATAATATCACTCCTTTTTTTATTTTTTATATAAAGATAATCCTACTAATAGACAACCATCTATATAAGGATATTTTTTTTCTTTTAAATATTTAAGAAGCTCTTCATCACTTGCTCCTGGTTGAATTACTATAGATTTAAAAGTTTTATTACATTCTTTTATAAGACGAAGTCCATCTTTTGAATTAATACATAAATCTATAATATCTATTTCTTCTGGAACATCATTTAAAGATTTTAATTCTTTTCCTACAGCATAAACATTATATCCATTAGAAATCATTTTATTTTTTATTATACAAGCATATTTTTGTTCATTTAATGTATCTCCAACTATTATAAAAGTTTTTTCTTTCATAATTTCTTCTAAATCCATTTTAAGCTCCTTTCTTGACTTTATATTTATATTATAATATAATTTTATTAAAAAGTATGTTGTTTTTACAACAAAAGGAGAAAAATATGAAAGATTTTTTAGAAATTATAAAAAAATCTGAGCTTTTTTATAGTCTAAACGACAAAGAAATTGAAATATTATTTGAATGTCTACAAGTAAAAATAAAAGATTTTGATAAAGAAAAATATATCTTTAAAAGCGGAGATAAAATTAGTGAAATAGGTTTAGTCTTAAGTGGTAAAGTTCATATTATAAATGAAGATTATTGGGGAAATAGAAATATTATATATGAAATAAAAGAAAGTGAAATTTTTGGAGAAGCTTTTGCTTGTACTCAAAATATTCTTCCAGTAAGTGTTATTTCTATTCAAAAAAGTAAAGTAATGTTTATAGATTTTAATAGAATAACAAAAACCTGCTCTTTTACTGCTTCTGTTAGAGAAATTTTAATCAGAAATCTTGCTATAATCCTCTCTAAAAATAATATTATTTTAACCTCTAAAATAGAACATATGTCAAAAAGAAATACAAGAGAAAAATTATTATCTTATCTCTCAGAACAAGCTAATATTGCTAAATCTTCAAAATTTTCCATTCCCTTTAATAGACAACAATTAGCTGATTATCTTTGTATTGATAGAAGTGCTATGTCAAGTGAACTTTCAAAATTAAAATCTGAAGGAATTATAAAATATAAAAAAGAACAATTTGAATTATTAAAATCTTAATAATATAGATGAAAAAATGAACTTTTTATGTAATATTTTTAGCTAATAACAAAAAATTTATATTTTTTTTAAAAAAATATTGTTTTTTTTGAAATTTTTTAGTAAAATGTAGCATAAAAATTTTTATTGATTCAATAGGTAAACTTTATTTTATTATTTTTATATTTTTAGGAGGAAAAATGAAAAAATTAGAAATGGTTTATGAAGGAAAAGCTAAAAAAGTATTTGCTACTGATTTAGAAGATCAATTTATAGTGGAATACAAAGATGACGCTACTGCCTTTAATGGACTAAAAAAAGGATCTATCGCTGGAAAAGGAGTTATCAATAATAGAATGACAAACATTGTATTCAAATATCTTGAAGAAAATGGAATTGAAACTCATCTTGTACAAGAATTAAGTGATAGAGAAACTCTTGTAAAAAAAGTTTCTATAGTTCCTTTAGAAGTAATTGTTAGAAATGTTGCTGCTGGAAGTTTTTCTAAAAAATTTGGAGTAGAAGAAGGAAGAGAGTTACTTAATCCTATCTTAGAATTTTCATATAAAAATGATGAACTAGGTGACCCTATGATTAATGATTTACAAATTCTTGCTATTGGAATAGCTACAAAAGAAGAATTAAAAAATATTTCTGAACAAGCATTAAAAATAAACGAATTAATGAAAAAATTCTTTATAGAAAAAAATATCAGACTTATAGATTTTAAAATAGAATTTGGTCGTTATAAAGATAGAATAATATTAGCTGATGAAGTTTCACCAGATACTTGTAGATTATGGGATTTAACAACTAATGAAAAATTAGATAAAGACCGTTTCCGTAGAGATTTAGGACATGTTGAAGAAGCTTATGAAGAAGTTTGGAGAAGAATAACTAAATAATTTTATTTTATAACGGAGGATTTATGAGAGAAGAAGATGTTCTTAAAGAAGAATGTGGAGTATTCGGAATTTATAATAATGATTCAAGAGAAGATTCTGGTAGAATAGTTTATTATGGATTATTTTCTCTACAACATAGAGGACAAGAAAGTTGTGGAATCGCTGTTATGGATGACATAACTGTTAAACAATATAAAGATATGGGATTAGTTCCTGATGTATTTAATAATGAAATTTTAGATAAACTTACTGGTAGCATTGCTATTGGTCATGTTCGTTATTCTACTGCTGGAGGAAGTATTGTACAAAATGCTCAACCTCTTGTATCTAGGTATTTAAAAGGAGCTTTAGCAATAAGTCATAATGGTAACTTAGTTAATGCTCATAAATTAAGAGAACAATTTGAAAATGAAGGATTTATATTCCAAACTTCAATAGATTCAGAGGTTATTGCTACTATAATAGCTAGAGAAAGAGTTAGACAACCTTCTGTAGAAGATGCTGTAAGTAAAATGATGGAAATTGTAGAAGGTGCTTATTCTCTTTTAGTTATGAGCCCTAAAAAATTAATAGCTTGTAGAGACCCTCATGGATTTAGACCACTTTGTATTGGTAAATTAGATAATTCTTATGTTGTAGCTTCTGAAAGTTGTGCTTTAGATGCTGTAGGAGCTACTTTTGTAAGAGATGTAGAACCTGGAGAAATAGTTGTTATAGAAGAAACAGGAATTAGATCTATTACTACTCATTGCAATAAATATAACTCTAGTTTATGTATATTTGAATTTATTTATTTTGCTCGTCCTGATAGTCGTATTGATGGAATGAGTGTTTATGAAGCTAGAAAAAGAGCTGGACGTCAACTAGCTAAAGAACATCCTGTTGAAGGAGATATAGTAATAGGAGTTCCAGATAGTGGACTTGTAGCAGCCATAGGTTATGCTGAAGAAAGTGGAATTCCTTATGGAATGGGTCTTATAAAAAATCGTTATATAGGAAGAACTTTTATTAGTCCTACTCAATCAAAAAGAGAAGATGGAGTAAGAGTTAAGTTAAATGCTCTTAGAGAAAATGTAGAAGGAAAAAGAGTTATTATGATTGATGACTCTATTGTAAGAGGAACTACTATAAAAAGACTTGTTAAAATATTAAGAAGTGCTGGAGCAAAAGAAATACATATGAGAGTTACAGCTCCACCATTCTTATGGCCTTGTTATTATGGTACTGATGTTCCTTCAAGAGATAAATTAGTAGCTGTTAATCATTCAGTAGAAGAAATTGCAAAAATGTCTGGATTAGATAGTTTAGGATATTTAGGATTAGAAAATCTAACTAATATTGCAAAAGGATGTAAATGTAATTTCTGTGATTCATGTTTTAGTGGAAAATATCCAACACAAATAGAGATTCAAGATGAGGAGGAAAATATAAATGAAGTCGAAATACGAAAGTCCCCTAAATTCAAGATATGCTAGTAAAGAGATGAGTTATCTATTTTCACCAGATTATAAATTTAAAACTTGGCGTAAATTATGGATAGCTCTAGCTGAAGTAGAAAAAGAGTTAGGACTTAATATTACTCAAGAACAAATAGACCAAATGAAAAAATTTAAAGATGATATTAATTATGAAGTGGCTGAAGCTAGAGAAAAAATAGTTCGTCATGATGTAATGAGTCATGTTTATGCTTTTGGAACTCAAGCTCCTCTTGCTATGCCTATAATACATTTAGGAGCAACTAGTTGTTATGTTGGTGATAATACTGATATTATTATAATGACTGAAGCTATGAAACTTGTGAAAAAACAACTTATTAATGTTATAAATGAACTTTCTAAATTTGTAATGGAATATAAAGATTTACCTACATTAGGATTTACTCACTTCCAACCAGCTCAAACAACAACTGTTGGTAAGAGGGCTAGTCTTTGGTTACAAGATTTAGTAATGGATTTAGAAGATTTAGATTATCAAATTTCAAAAGCAAAATTATTAGGTTCAAAAGGAACTACTGGAACTCAAGCAAGTTTCTTAGAATTATTTGATGGTGACCATGAAAAAGTTAAAAAATTAGACCCTATGATAGCTGAAAAAATGGGATTTGAAAAATGTTTTGCTGTTTCTGGTCAAACATATCCAAGAAAATTAGATAGCCAAATCTTAAATATTCTTAGTCAAATAGCTCAAAGTGCTTTTAAATTTAGTAATGATATAAGACTTCTTCAACATTTAAAAGAAATCGAAGAACCATTTGAAAAAAATCAAATAGGGTCTTCAGCTATGGCTTATAAAAGAAATCCAATGAGAAGTGAACGTATAGGTTCTTTAGCTAGATATGTAATAGCTGATTCTATAAATCCAGCAATTACAGCTTCTACTCAATGGTTTGAAAGAACATTAGATGACTCAGCTAACAAAAGACTTTCTATTCCTGAAGCATTTTTATGTGTAGACGCTATTCTTTCATTATATAGAAATGTTGTAGATGGACTTGTAGTTTATCCAAAAGTTATAGAACAACATTTAAATAATGAATTACCATTTATGGCTACAGAAAATATAATGATGGATGCTGTTAAAAAAGGTGGAAATAGACAAGAACTTCATGAAAAAATAAGAAGTCATTCTATGGAAGCTGGTCGTATGGTAAAAGCAGAAGGAAAACCAAATGATTTATTAGAAAGAATAGCAAATGATAAATCTTTTGGATTAACATTAGAAGAATTACAATCTATAATGGATGCTAAAAACTTTGTTGGAAGAGCTCCTGAACAAGCAAAAGAGTTTGTAGAAAATATTGTTAATCCTATTCTTGAAAAAAATAGAGATTTAATAGACAGTCACGCTGAAAGTATAAGAGTATAATTGACTTAATTTGGATTTTAGTGTATAATATAATGTAAAAATTACATTTTAGGAGGAAGAAAATATGGTAAAAGCCATTGTTGGAGCTTGTTGGGGAGATGAAGGAAAAGGAAAAATAACAGATATGTTAGCTTCTAATGCTGATATAGTTATTCGTTTTCAAGGTGGAAGTAATGCAGGACATACTATAATAAATGATTATGGTAAATTCGCTCTTCATCAAATGCCTAGTGGAGTTTTTAATGAAAATACAGTAAATATCATTGGACCTGGTGTAGCATTTAATATACCTTATTTTATTAAAGAAATGAACTATCTAAAAGAAAATGGAATTAAAAATCCTAAAGTTTTAATTTCTGATAGAGTTCAACTTTTAATGCCTTATCACATTTTATTAGATACATATGAAGAGGCTAGACTTGCTGATAAAAAATACGGTTCTACAAAATCAGGAATAGCTCCATTCTATTCTGATAAATATGCTAAAACAGGAATTCAAATTTGTCATTTATTTAATGAAGAAATTTTAAGAGAAAGAATTGAAGCAGCTTGTGAAATAAAAAATGTTTTAATTGAACATTTATATCACATGCCTAAATTAAATCCAGAAGAAATTTTTAATGAAGTTATTCAATATAGAGATTTAATTGCTCCATATATTATAAACACTACTGAATACTTAAATAAAGCTGTTAAAGAGGGAAAAAATATTTTACTTGAAGGTCAATTAGGGGCTTTAAAAGACCCTGACCACGGAATATTCCCTATGACAACTTCTTCATCAACTTTAGCTGGATTTGGTTCTATTGGAGCTGGACTTCCTGCTCACTCAATAGAAAAAGTTTATACTGTAGCTAAGGCTTATTCATCAGCAGTAGGAGAAGGAGCTTTTGTAAGTGAGATATTTGGTGATGAAGCTCAAGAACTTCGTCTTCGTGGTGGAGATGCTGGAGAATTTGGAGCAACTACAGGAAGACCTAGAAGAATGGGGTGGTTTGACTGTGTAGCTACTCGTTATGGATGTATGTTACAAGGAACTACAGATGTAGCTTTCACAGCTATAGATGTATTAGGATATTTAGATGAAATTCCTGTATGTGTTGGTTATGAAATTGATGGAGAAGTAACTAAAGAATTCCCTGTTACACCTCTATTAGAAAAAGCTAAACCAGTATACAAAGTATTACCAGGATGGAAATGTGATATAAGAGGAATCTCTAAATATGAAGACTTACCTGAAAATGCTAGAAATTATGTAGAATTTATAGAAAAAGAATTAGGATTCCCAATTACAATTGTTTCTAATGGACCAAAAAGAAATGAAATTATTTTCAGATAATTAAAAGGACACTATATAGTGTCCTTTTTTTATTTACAATATTTTTAATAATATTTTTTAATTTTTATACTAACTCAAATCTATATTTTTGAGTAACCTCAGGATATTTTACTCTATCGACTTCAGAAGCAAACATTTCATAAGGTCTAGCATATATTCCAAAATCTCCATAAAGAGCTTGATAAATTACTAATTTTTCTTTTGTTTCTGAATGAGTGGCTATATGAAGAACCTTATATTCTTTTCCTTTAAAATGTCTATAAATTCTATCAACTAAAATTTCTCTCATAAATCTCTCCTTATATTTTTTAAGAAAAAGGAGGTATTACATAATTTTATAATCCTCCTTTATAAACTAAATATTATATTTTTCTATCATTCTCTTAATTCTATTAATTGTTCTAGTTTTTCCTATGATGAAGATTAAATTATATAAATCAGCACCTCTAGGTTCTCCTGTTAATACAGCTCTAAGTGGCATATAAACTTTTGCTGGTCCTTCTCCAATTTCTTCTAAAGTATCTGTAAGAAGTTTTTTAGCTTCTTCTAAAGGAATATCTTCTGTTGGATAGTTTTCTATTTTTTCTAAGAATAATTTTATAGATTTTTTACCTGTTTCATCAGCTATAGCATTATATAATCTTTCGATTCCTTTTCTTTCTTTTTTATCCATATCTTCTGTTAATTCAGGTAACTCATATTCATCTTTAAAGTAAACAGTTGATTCATCAGCTATTTCTTTTAATGTATGAGCGTGTTCTCTAAGAATTTCAACTATTCTTTCTAAAGCTACCATTTCTTTATCAGAAACTTCTTCTCCAACAAATCCTTTTGCTCTAAAGAATGGAACAGTCATTTCTGTTAATTCTTTTAAATCTTTTAGTCTCATATGTTGGTTGTTTATCCATCCTAATTTTACTAGGTCAAATACAGGTCCTCCAAGAGAAACATTATCTATATTAAAGTTTTCTTTAAATTCTTGAAGAGTGAATATTTCTTTTCCATCTCCAAATGAATATGCCATAAGTCCTAAGAAGTTTAATAATCCTTCTTTTAAATATCCATTATCTCTATACCAGTTTAAAGAAACAGGATTTTTTCTTTTAGAAATTTTTGTTCTATCGCTATTTCTTAATAATGGCATATGAATAAATTCAGGTTGTTCCCAACCAAAAGCTTTATAAAGTTGAATATGTTTAGGAGTAGAAGAAATCCATTCTTCTGCTCTTATAACTGTAGTAACTCCCATTAAATGGTCATCTACAACATTTGCAAGGTGATATGTTGGATATCCATCAGCTTTTAATAAAACTTGGTCGTCTATTTTACTGTTTTCAAAAACAATATCTCCTCTTAATCTATCATGAATAACTGTTTCTCCTTCATAAGGCATTTTTAATCTGATTACATATGGTTCCCCAGCAGCTATTCTAGCTTCAACTTCTTCTTTAGAAAGACTTCTACAATGTCCATCATATCCTGGAGCTTTTTTCATAGCTTTTTGTCTTTCTCTTAAGTTATTAAGTCTTTCTGGAGTACAGAAACAATAATATGCTTCACCTTTTTCTACTAATTGTTTTGCATAATCAGCATAAATTCCAAATCTTTCAGATTGTCTATAAGGACCATAAGGACCACCTACATCTGGACCTTCTTTCCAATCTAAACCAAGCCATCTTAAACTTTCATAAATCATTTCTTCTGAACCTGGTGTATATCTATTTTGGTCAGTATCCTCTATTCTTAGAATAAAATCTCCTCCATGTTTATAGGCAAAAGCTATATTGAACATAGCTATATAAGCTGTTCCCACATGTGGGTCTCCTGTAGGAGAAGGAGCTACTCTTGTTCTAATTCTTCTTTCCATTTTTATCCCTCCCGATTATATTTTTTATTTATACATATTGAGTTTATCATATTTTTAGTAATTTTTAAAGAAAATATTAAAAAATAATTATTTTTTATTCCATCTTAAATAAGCATTAATAAAGGAATCTATATCTCCATCCATAACGGCTCTAATATTTCCAGACTCACAATTAGTACGATGGTCTTTTACCATTGTATATGGTTGAAAAACATAAGACCTTATCTGATTTCCCCATCCTATATCAGTTTGTTCCCCTTGGATTTTTTTCATTTCCTCTTCTTTTTTCTTAATTTCTAAATCAAGTAATTTAGCTTGTAAAACTTTCATAGCTTTTTCTCTATTTAATAATTGAGAACGCTCTTGTTGACAAGTAGTGATTATTCCTGTAGGCAAGTGGGTAATTCTTACAGCTGAATCTGTCATATTTACATGTTGTCCCCCAGCTCCTCCAGCTCTATAAGTATCTATTCTTAAATCTTCTGGTCTTATATTAATTTCTATATTATCTTCTACCTCTGGTAAAACATCTACTGAAGCAAAAGATGTATGTCTTTTTTTATTAGCATCAAATGGAGATATTCTTACAAGTCTATGAACTCCCTTCTCACATTTTAAATACCCATAAGCAAAAGTTCCCTCTACTAATAAAGTAATCGATTTTATTCCAACTGAATCTCCAGGCATAAAATCAAGTTGACTTACTTTATATCCTTTATCATTCATCCAACGAGAATACATTCTATAAAGCATATCAACCCAATCACAAGCTTCAGTTCCTCCAGCTCCAGAATGTATAGTTATTATGGCATTGTTATTATCATATTTTCCATCTAATAAAAGTTTAGTATCAAGTATTTCTAATTCTTTACCTAATAAAGTATGTTTTTCTTCTAACTCTTTTTCAAATTCTTCTTCTCCCATATCAATAAATTCTATTAATACTTCCTCTTCATGAAAAAGATTTTCTATTTTTTTATATTCTTCTACAAAGTCTTTATTTTCATTTATTTTTTTTATAATGCTTTGACTTTGATTCTTATCATTCCAAAACCCTTCTTCAAAAGTTTTCTTTTCAAGAGTGACTATTAAATTTAATCTTTCTTCATATTTTATTGTTTTTTTAATTTCAACAATCTTTTCTTTATAAAATTGAAATTCTCTTTTTAATTCTAAGATATCCATTATTATATATCACTCCTTTTAAATGTTATAGCCACTGCTGTAGCATATTCTTTACAATGAGAAATTGAAATATTTACTGAATATTTTTTATTATATTCCTTAATATTATTTTTAAAAATAACATAAGGTTTTCCCAAATCATCATTTAAAACTTCAATATCTGTTAAAGAAAATTCTCTAAAACCAGTTCCTAAACTTTTTGAAATAGCTTCTTTTGCAGCAAATCTTCCAGCATAAGTTTCTACTCTATTACCTTTTATTTCAAATAATTTTATTTCATTTTCCGTAAAAACTTTCTTAATAAAATTACTGTTTTTTATTGCTTTCTCTATTCTTTTTATTTCAATAATATCATTTCCTATTCCTACAAATTCCATTTAATCAATCCCATATATTTTTTTTGCATTCTCTGTTGTAATTCTTAAAACTTCTTCAAAAGGTATATTTTTTATTTCTGATATTTTTTCTAAAACATATTGAACATAAGAAGGTTCATTTCTTTTTCCTCTAAAAGGAGTAGGAGTCAAATAAGGAGAATCAGTTTCTATAACAATTCTTGATATATCTACTTTTTTTACAAACTCTACTGTTTTTTTAGAATTTTTAAAAGTTAAAACTCCTCCAATCCCAAAATAATATCCTTCAGGAATTTCTGATAAACTTTCAAAACTTCCAGGATAACAATGAAAGATTCCTTTTACTTTTGGAAATTCTTTTAAAATTTCAATAGTATCAGCCATAGCATCTCTTGAATGGATTACTACAGGTAGATTTAATTCTTCTGCTAATTTCATTTGTTTTCTAAAACCAACTTTTTGAACCTCTTTTTCATCCTCCATCCAATAATAATCAAGACCAATTTCTCCTATAGCTACTACTTTTTTATTTTTTGATAATTCTCTTAAAGAATTTTCAGCTTCTTCACTGTATTCTGAAATAGAAGTTGGATGAAATCCAATAACAGCATAAATAAAATCATAAGAATTAGAATATTCAACACTTTTTATAGAAGATGGTAAATCAAATCCAATGTTTACTACAAACTCCATTTTTTCTTCTAATTTTTTTATAAGTTCTTCTCTATCTATATCATATCTCTCATCATCTAAATGACAATGTGTATCCACTAACTTCATTATAATATCCTTTCAAAAAAATTAATTAATAACAATATTTTACCCTAATTTTCTATTAAAATCTAGCTTTTTTAATTTTTTTTAAAAAAATGCTTGATTTTTTTTCTAAAATATTGTATTATTTTACGCAAATAAGATTGTTAAAAAATTTATTAAGGAGGACAAAATGGCTATGTTATTTATGGCTCTTAACCTAATAATGATTCTGATGCTGCTTATGTTATTACTAAGTAGTGAATTTTTATATGGAAAAATTATGTTAGGTTTATTCAATAGAGATTTTGTCCAAATTAATTTTTATAAAAATCTCCTTTCTCTCTAAAATAGATAAATTAATTTTTAGAAATTTGAACAACCTAACTATAGGTTGTTTTTTTATATTCAAAATTATTTTAGGAGAAATTTATGGAGAAGACTATATATATAAAAATAAAAATTTTCCTCTAAACTTTTAAATTTTAAAAAGTACTTATGTAATATTTAAAATTTTATTAAACTATTGGAGGAAAAAATTATGGAAAAAAATAATATAAAAAAAGTAGGATTTTTAGGAGTATTTTCAGTTGCGTCTGTTTTATTTAGTTCTCATGCTGGTGGAGGATTTGCCACAGGAAATCAGGCTACACAATATTTTGTTACTACAGGAGCTTGGGGAATTTTCTCAGCTATCTTAGCTATGCTTTTATTAGCAATGACTATAAGAGAATGTATTATTATGAGAAATTCAAGAAATTTAAAAAGTTATAAAGAGTTATTTGAAACTTTATATCATCCTTTTGATAAATTAGAATGGATTTTTGAAATATATTTTCATATAATGGTTGTTTGTGCTGTAGGAGCTGTTATAGCTGGAGCTGCTTCTTTAATTTCTATAAGTACTAATAGTTCTTATGGTTTTTCTGTTATTATTGTTGGAAGTATCTTATTTGTTTTAACTATTTTTGGAGCAAAATTAGTTTCTAAAGTTTCAACTATTATGTCTATTTCCATATTAATTTCAGTATTTATTATTTTCTTTATTGGAATAAAAGCAAAATTTTCTGAAATAACAACTATAATTTCTAATATTTCTATTACAGAAAATGAAAATCCTATGAAAGCTATAATTAATGCTTTTACTTATGCTGGTTTCCAATCTGTTGTAATTCCTACAATGATTGCTTGTGGAAAACCATTAGAAAATAAAAATGATACTACAAAATCAATGACTATTGCTTTTATTATGAATTCTATAGCTTTAGTAATGTCTGTAATAATGTTATTAGGTTGGGCTCCTGAATTTATAAGAGATAACCAAACTACATTACCTTCTTTATACATTTGTAAACAATTAAATATAAATATTTTATATTGGTTTTATAATATAGCTTTATTATTATGTTTAATTTCTACTGGAGTGACTACTATATATGGATTTGTTTCAAGATTTTCCACTTTAAAAGTTATGGAAAAAATAGAAAAACCTATAGCTCGTAGAATGGTTTCTTCTATCTTATGTATGGGAATTTCTATGAGTGTTTCTATGGTTGGATTGAGCAAAATAATTAAATATGGTTATGGTTATTGTGGTTATGTAGGTATATTTGCAATAATAATTCCATTTTTAACAGTAGGATATTATAAAAATAAAAAATATGCACAACAAAATAATAGTGAAAAATCTAAAGTAGAAAATGTAGCAATTGTATTTGGAATTAAATAATAATTTATATATAGGGAGGAAATTTATGTCACAAAATATGTTTTTACCAAATTATACAATAGGAAAAGATGCTTATAAGGAAATTAAAGAAATTTGTGAAAAATATGGAACAAAAGTTGTTTTTATTGGAGGAAAAACAGCTTTAGAAAAAGCTAGTTTTTTAGTAAAAGAAGCTATAAAAGAAAGTAAATTAGAAGTAATTGATGAAGTTTGGTATGGTGGAGAAGCTTCTTATGAAAATGTAGAAATGTTAATGAACAATGAAAATATTATAAATTCTCATATGATATTTGCTTTTGGTGGAGGAAAAGCTTGTGATACTTGTAAAGTATTAAGTGAAAAATTAGATAAACCTTTATTCACTTTTCCTACTATTGCCTCTACTTGTGCTAGTGTAACAAGTGTTTGTGCTATGTACCATCCTAATGGAGTTTATAGAGATTTATTCTTTAAAAAAGCTCCTGCTATCCATACATTTATAAACACTCAAATAATAGCTGAAGCTCCTACAAAATATCTATGGGCAGGAATTGGAGATACTTTAGGAAAAGGATATGAACCTGAATTTTCTGCAAGAGGAAAAGAATTAGATTACCCTAATAAACTAGGAATTACTCTATCTTCACTTTGTAAAGAACCTCTTTTTGAATATGGAGATAAAGGTTTAAAAGATTGTGAAAATAATATTAGTTCAAAAGAATTAGAAGAAACTATTTTAACTATCATAGTTACTACTGGACTTGTTTCTAATTCTCTAAAAATGTCTTACAATAGTGGTTTAGCTCATGCTATTTGTTATGGTTTCTCTACAATAAAAGAAGTTGAAGAAAATCATTTACATGGAGAACTTGTTTCTTATGGAGTCCTTGTATTAGAAATGATGGATAAAAACTATGATGAGTTAAATAAACTAATTAATTTCTATAAAAAAATAAATCTACCAATTTCTTATAAAAACTTTAATGTAGATATTGAGAATATGACAAGTGTTTTTGACAAAGCTTCTTCTGTTAAAGATATTGAAGTTTCTGCTTTTCCTATTACTAGAAATATGATATGTAATTCTATAAAAGAACTAGAAAAATATATATCAAAAAATTAACATTTAATTATACAGAATCAATCAAAGTCAGTAAAAAATTTATTTTTTATTGACTTTTTAATTTTCATTATGATATACTTAGTTATTAATTTAATTAAGTATACACAAGTATACACAAGTATATTATAAAAAATTTTTTTGATATAAAGTTAGGAGGGTAATAATAATGATTGCTCAAAGATTAATAGGAAAACAAGTTGGAAGAGGAGCTTTTGGAATTGCTAGAGAAGTTAAAGCAACTGAAAAAAAATTTGGAAAAGACTCTGTTATAAATTCTACATTAGGGACTTTCTTTTGTGAAGATGAAAAATTAGGAGTATTAGAACTTGTTAATAAAACATATAGAGAATTAGAATCTCCTGATATCTATGGATATGCTGCTGGGGTAAGTGGTTCTGCTGAATATAAAGAAGCTGTTAAAAAAAGTATATTTGGAACTCATTGTGAAGAAATAGTAAAAAATTCTTTTGTTGATGTTGCTTCTACTCCTGGAGGAACAGGAGCTATATACACAGCTTTTAAAGGATATGGTAATGATGGAAATACTGTTCTATTACCTGAATATATGTGGGATGCTTATGTACATATTACAGGAGCTAATAGATTAAATAATGTTATATATAAATTATTTGATGGAAATAAATTTAATACTAGAGATTTCTCTGAAAAAATGTTAGAAGTTGTAAAAAGAGATGGTAGAGTTCTAGCTGTTATAAATGACCCTTGTCAAAACCCTACTGGATATTCTTTATCTTTTGAAGAATGGGAAGAAGTTGTTGAAATTTTAAAAGAAGCTTCTAAATATGGAGAAGTAATTCTTATTAATGATATTGCTTACTTAGATTATGACTTCAGAGGAAGAGATAATGCTAGAGAATATATGAACTTATTTTTAGGACTTCCAGAAAATGTTTTAATTCTTTTTGCTTATAGCATGTCAAAATCATTTACAAGTTATGGACTTAGAACAGGGGCTATAGTTGCTTTATCTTCAAGTAAAAAGGTCATAGATGAATTTACTGTTGTAGCAGAATATTTATGTCGTTCTTCTTGGTCTAATGTATCAAGAGGAGGAATGGCTTTATTAGTAAAAGCTTATGAAGATGAAAATATAATCAATGGTATTAATGCTGAAAGAGACCAATGGGTAGAAATATTGAAAAAAAGAGCAGAAATTTTTGAAAGAAAATCAGAAGAAGTTGGATTAGCTTATTGCCCTTTCTCTAGTGGATTCTTCTTAACTATCCCTTTAGAAAAAAACAAAGAAGAAATAGTAAATGACTTAAAAGAAAAAAAAGTATTTGTTCTTCCTATAAAAAATGGTATTAGAATAGCTATTTGCAGTATTTCTTGTAAAAAATTAGAAATTCTTCCTAAATTAATAAAAGAATCTATAGATAAATTTAATAAATAAGAACTACATATTATAAAAATAAAGGTATTACAAAATTTGTAATACCTTTTTCAATATAAAAATTATTATTTTATTTTTTATTAAAGTTCTAAAATATTCATAATAACAAAAAAAGCTAGAAAGATATTTCTCTCTAACTTTTTTTATTAAAAAACTTTTTTATTACAATAGAAATTTTATTTATTATTAACCATTATATTTAAGATTACTTCATCTGTTACTTGCATTCCATCTTTTCCTAAAATTCCTGTATTTTTAATAGTGGCTTCTACATCCCTTCCTATTATTCCTTCTCCAAATAATAATCTTCTATTTTTCTTAGCTGTATAATATGAATCAAAAGCACAAGAAATTCCACTTGCTATTTTTGTAGCACATGAACTTTTTGCTCCATCACAAATTAAACCTGACATTGTTCCTAATGTAGTTTCTACAGCCATAGCACATTGCTCTAAAGTTAATCCATCTAAGAATGATATAGCTCCAGCTACCCCAGCACTAGCACACATAGCTCCACAATAAGCTGATAATCTTCCTATATTTGTTTTTATATGTATTGTTGTCATATGAGAGAAAAATAATCCTCTTATTAATTGTTCATATGGAATATTTTTCATTTCACAGAATTTTATTACTGGTAAAGAAGCTGTCATTCCTTGGTTTCCACTTCCACTTGTTGTCATAACTGGTAAAGAACATCCATTCATTCTAGCATCACTACCAGCACTAGCAAAAGAAGTCATATTATTTTTTAAATCATTACCATAAATTCCTTCTTCTATTCCTTCTTTTATAGTTTTTCCTATAGCTATTCCATATTCATTTGTTAATCCTTCTTTAGCTATAGTTGTATTACACTCTATTACTTTTTTAAATATAGGTTCTATTAAAGATAAATCTATTGTTTTAGCTGTATTATAAATTAATTCTAAAGTTAAGAAACTTCTATCAGTCATAGGTGATTCTCCACTACACTTATCATCACAAGAACATCCAATTACTTTTTCTCCATTTTTAGTAATTTCTGTTATATTTGTGTGATAATGTTGAATTTCTACTGTTGCTATATCTTTTCCATAAGTACCAGTTAATTTAATATATAATTTTACATCACCTTTATTTAGTACAACATTCATTCTATTTTCTGATAAATATTTTTTTACTTCAGGTAATCTTGTTTTATCTACACCAGAAATAACCATTAATTCTTTTGAAGAATCTCCTAAAATAAGTCCCATGGCTACTGCTGCCTCAATTCCTACCATCCCTTCTGAACTAGGAATTTTAACACTTTTTACATTTTTTATCATATTTCCAGATAAAGAAATTTCTATTTTTTCTGGAATATTTCCTAATATATCTCTTAATTTACTTCCAGCATATGCTAGAGCTATTGGTTCTGTACATCCTTCAGCAGGTACTATTTCTTCTTTTAAAATTGCTAATATTTTATTTAACATTTTATCCTCCTAAGAATTTTTTGACTTTTCTATAATTAATATTAGCAATTTCCATACCATTTTTAATATTTATATTTTCACTACAAAAAATCTATTATATTTAATTTTTTTCAAAATGAAAATTTAATTTTAATAAAGTTTTTCTTTTTGAAAAAAATTTTCAAAAAGAAAAAGGACTAAATTTCTTTAGTCCTTTTTTATCTCTAATAATTTTTATTATTATTTGATGATTTCTGAAACAACTCCTGATGCTACTGTTCTTCCACCTTCTCTGATTGCGAATCTTAATCCTGGTTCCATTGCGATTGGGTGAATTAAGTTTACTGTTACTGTGATGTTGTCTCCTGGCATTACCATTTCTACTCCTTCTGGTAAGTTTACTGCTCCTGTTATATCTGTTGTTCTGAAGTAGAATTGTGGTCTATATCCTGTAAAGAATGGAGTATGTCTTCCTCCTTCTTCTTTTGTTAATACGTAGATTTCTCCTTTAAATTCTGTATGTGGAGTTATTGTTCCTGGTTTTGCTAATACTTGTCCTCTTTCTACTTCTTCTTTCTTAGTTCCTCTTAATAATGCTCCAATGTTATCTCCTGCTTCTCCTTGATCAAGAAGTTTTCTGAACATTTCTACTCCAGTTACTGTTGTTTTTGCTGTTGGTTTGATTCCGATTATTTCTACTTCTTCTCCAACTTTAATGATTCCTCTTTCTACTCTTCCTGTTACAACAGTTCCTCTTCCTGTTATTGTGAATACGTCTTCGATTGGCATTAAGAATGGTTTGTCTATTGTTCTTTCTGGCGCTGGAATGTAGCTATCTACTGCATCCATTAATGCCATTATTTGATCTACCCATTTTTGTTCTCCGTTTAATGCTCCTAATGATGATCCAACTATTACTGGTACTTCATCTCCTGGGAATCCATATTCAGTTAATAATTCTCTTACTTCCATTTCTACTAATTCTAATAATTCTTCGTCATCAACCATATCTGCTTTATTTAAGTATACTACGATGTATGGTACTCCAACTTGTCTTGATAATAGTATGTGTTCTCTTGTTTGAGGCATTGGTCCATCAGCTGCTGATACAACTAGGATTGCTCCGTCCATTTGAGCTGCTCCTGTAATCATGTTTTTTACATAGTCAGCATGTCCTGGACAGTCAACGTGTGCATAGTGTCTTTTTTCTGTTGTATACTCTATGTGAGCTGTATTGATAGTTATTCCTCTTTCTCTTTCTTCTGGAGCAACGTCGATTTTATCAAAGTCTACTCTTTCAGCTAGTCCTCTGTCTGATAATACTTTTGATATTGCTGCTGTTGTTGTTGTTTTTCCATGGTCAACGTGTCCTATTGTACCAATGTTTACATGGGGTTTGCTTCTGTCAAATTTTTCTTTTGCCATTTTTTCCTCCTAA